>CAXUNH010000001.1:0-77909 GCA_964252405.1 uncultured Acidobacteriaceae bacterium
CGGAGCGCTGCTTGGGGCGGCCTTCGGTGGGGGCTTGAAGGGCGCGATCGTCGGCGGCGCGGCCGGAGCCGGCATCGGCGCTGTCGCTGGGCATGCTCATCAGGAGAACGAACGCCGCAATGACTACTACCGGCGCTAGCCCTCGCCCCACTGGTCAATGGATCTGTGGCAAAGCTCATCACTCGCCCAAGAAAGGCATTCCCATGCGCATCCGATTTTTCTCAATCGCGCCGATGATCTTAGCGCTTCTCTCCTGCCGGCCTGCGTTTTCACAGCAGGGCTCGCCCAGTCTTGCACCCTCGTCTGCAGCCGCCCAAACGGCCGCAACCCCCACGTGGACCAATGATCAGCTCCTGACGTCTACGGTTCACCAGGCCTGGCTGCTCAGCGGTCGCAATGAGGCGACCTTCTTCGAGATGGTGACGCAGCTTGCCGAGATCTCCGCGCGCAACCGCAATCTTTCGCTTCCGGAGAACGCCGATGCCGGCCGCCAGGTAGGCGAGATGATCAAGGCAGCCGCCAAGCAGGATACGGATCAACTGCTGTTTGCCGTGGTGGACGCGGCAGTGCGCAAGGTTGGGAAGCCGCTCACGTCCACCGGCACAACGCCGCAGTAAACACCGGGAACAAGGCCCCTCCGGAGTTTGTTAAAGTTGGCGGTAACCGACTCCTCCGGAGGGTCTCCCTTGCTGTCCCAACCGCGCCTAAACGGTTTCAGCTTCCGCCTGCGTTCTTTTTCCCATGCTGCTTTGCTTCCGTTGACCGTCATCGCATGCTCGGTGGTGCCGCCACATTTGCAGGCGCAGGGGGCAGCTCCCGGAACCGAGGCAAGCGACAAGTACGTCTGGCTGGAAGATGTCTCCGGTCCGCGCTCCATGGAGTGGGTCAACGCTGAAAACGCAAAGACTGCGGCAGTGCTCGAAGCCGATCCCCACTACAAGCCTTTTCTAGCGGATGCATTGAAGGTGGACGAGGATCCTCGCCGGCTGCCACTGCCAACCCTGCGCGGAGACAATGTGTACAACACGTGGCGCGACAAGGATCATCCGCGCGGGCTCTTCCGCAGGACCACAGTGCAGGACTATACGACAGCCGACCCGCACTGGGGGACGGTGATTGACTTCGACGCGCTGGGCAAGGCCGAGCACGTGGGCTGGGTTCCCAAAGGACAAAGCTGCCTCTACCCGGGCGATCAGTATTGCACCGTGTCCATCTCCGCCGGCGGGGAAGACGCGACCACCGAGCGCGAGTTCAACCTGAAGACGGCCCAATTCGTGGCCGATGGATTCACGCTACCGCACAGCAAGCAAGGCGTGAGCTGGAAGGACAAGGACACGCTGCTGGTCGATCGCGACTGGGGTCCCGGCACGATGACCACTTCCGGGTACCCGTTCATCGTGAAACAGTGGAAGCGCGGAACGCCGCTGGACAGCGCGACCGAACTCTTCCGCGGGCAGGCCTCCGACCAGACCGGCTCCTCAGCCCGCGTGCTGCATGATGCACAAGGCCATCAGCTAGTCACGTTCACCCGCGGGGTGACATTTTTCGAGTTCCAGAACTTTGTGCAGACGCCACGTGGTGTGGAACGGCTCGCCATCCCGGCAAAGGCCGCGCTTGCCGGGATGGTGGACGGCCGCTTGCTGATTCAAATACGCGAAGACTGGAAACCCGAGGGCAGTAGCCGGACCTTTGCACCAGGCTCATTGCTGGAGCTTCGCGTTGCCGACGTATTAAAGGATCCAGCGCACCCCAAACCGGCCATTGTGTTTGCCCCAACCAGTCGCGAGTTCCTTGCAGGCGTATCGCACACCAGCTCACACGTGATCCTGACCACGCTGGAGAACGTGCAGGGCCGCGCCTACATCTACACGCCGTCCGCAAACGGGTGGAGCAGGCAACGGCTCAGCCTGCCTGAGAACATCGCGGTTCATGTCGCTTCCGCAAGCGAGACGGACGACCGATTTTTCCTTGACATCACCGGCTTTCTTACACCGTCAACGCTGTATTTCGGCGATGCTGCAAATGGAACAATCTTCGGAGCAAAGAGTGAGCCGCCACGTTTTGACGCGTCGGGGGACACAGTGGATCAGTTCGAGGCGACGAGCAAGGACGGCACCAAGATTCCCTACTTCGTCGTGCATCCCAGGAACTGGAAGTTGGACGGCTCCAATCCAACGCTGCTGACCGCCTATGGCGGCTTTGAGGTCGCGGAGCTACCGAGCTACTCGGCGGAACTAGGTAAGCTGTGGCTGGAGAAGGGGCATGTGTTTGTGCTCGCAAACATTCGTGGTGGCGGCGAGTTTGGCCCCGCCTGGCATGAGGCCGGCCTGAAGACGCATCGTCAGCGCATCTACGACGACTTCGCCGCAGTTGGGCAGGACCTGATCGCACGCAGGATCACCTCCACGCCGCACCTCGGCATTCAGGGCGGGTCCAACGGCGGCCTGCTGATGGGCGTCGAGATGACGCAGCATCCGGACCTGTGGCACGCCATTGTGATCCAGGTTCCGCTGCTGGACATGCTGCGCTTTGAGCACATCGCCGCCGGTGCAAGCTGGGTGGGCGAGTACGGCTCGGTCAGCAATCCGGACGAGCGCACTTTTCTGGCCGGGATCTCGCCGTACAACCAGCTCAAACCCGGCGTGAACTACCCCACGCCCCTCATCTTCACGACGACCAAGGACGATCGCGTAGGCCCGCAGCACGCCCGCAAGTTCGCCGCGAAGATGGAGGAGTATCACGAGCCGTTCTTCTACGACGAGATTACCGAGGGCGGTCACGGCGCGGGCGCCAGCATCCAGCAGGAGGCTCGCACGCGTGCCATTACCTTCACCTATCTCGCGCGGCAGTTGGAGTAGCTGCAACGCTACGTCCCGGTCTGCGGGGATATACTTCGGTGTGTCCATGAAGAAGTCCCCACAGCGCGCGGCGGTAGCTTCGCGCAAACTCAGAAGCGCTTTCCAAACAGCCCACCCCCTTGACCTGGCCCAGGGCCGCCGTGTGCGTTCCACCACGGTGCTCTGCGTGCGGCGCGGCGACCAGGTCGTCATGGCCGCCGATGGCCAGGTAACGCTCGGCGCCACCGTCATGAAGAGCTCCGCACGCAAACTGCGCAGGCTGGGCAATGACAAGGTCCTGGCCGGCTTTGCGGGATCTACCGCGGACGCCTTCGCGCTGCTGACGCGTTTCGAAGCGAAGCTGGAGCAGTACAGTGGGCAGCTTGGGCGTGCGGCTGTAGAACTGGCGAAAGACTGGCGCACCGACAAGCTGCTGCGACAACTCGAAGCGCTGCTGATCATCGCCGACGCGCAACACATCTACGTGCTCTCCGGTGACGGCGACGTCATCGAACCCGACCCGGTCGCGGATGGCGTGATTGCCACCATCGGCTCCGGGGGCACCTATGCGATGGCGGCCGCAACCGCGCTGCTGGAGAATACGCAGCTGACCGCGCGTGAGGTCGTAGAGCGTTCCATGAAGATCGCCGGAGACATCTGCATCTACTCGAATCAGTCAATCGTGGTGGAAGAACTCAAGGCGGGTGCCTGATGGCAATTTATCTTCCCGGCACCGCCGAAGACCAACCGCTTTCGCTCGACGAGATGACCCCGCGCGAGATCGTCGCGGAGCTCGACAAGTACGTGGTGGGTCAGGATGCGGCCAAGCGGGCCGTGGCCGTGGCTCTGCGGAATCGCACCCGGCGGCAGCGGCTCACTCCTGATCTCGCCGAAGAGGTGATGCCGAAGAACATCCTGATGATCGGCTCCACGGGCGTCGGCAAGACCGAAATCGCGCGCCGCCTGGCCAAGCTGACGCGGTCGCCGTTCCTTAAGGTGGAGGCCTCCAAGTTCACTGAGGTCGGCTATGTTGGCCGGGACGTGGAATCCATGGTGCGAGACCTTGTGGAGATCGCGATCGATGAGGTGCGTGAGGAAAAGCTTGAAGAGATTGAGGACCGCGCCGAGGCATCGGCCGAAGATCGCCTGCTCGATCTGCTGCTAGTACAGGGCAACACCGCGGCGCCGGCGATCGAGATGCGTCCGCGCCCTGACAGCAGCCTTCCGCAAGGCACAGAGCAAGGCGTTCCGCCGCGAGAGCACCTCAGCCCGGAGTCGCTGACACCGAACGGCGAGCCCGTCAACCTGATCGTGCTGACCAAGGACGACACCGAACGTCAACGTGACCGTGAGCGCCTGCGGCAGCAGTTCCGCGAGGGCCGCCTGGACGACCGCATGGTGGAGTTGGAGACACGCGATCGCGCTCAGCCCACCGTAGAGGTCATCTCCAACGGACAGGATGAATCTGAAGCGTCCGGCATCAAGGACATGCTCACCAACATGCTCGGCGGGCGCACGCGCAAACGGCCCATGAAGGTCGTCGACGCATTCGATTACCTGGTGCAGGAAGAAGAGGCGCGCCTGCTGGACATGGACGCGATCACACGTACAGCCGTTGAGCGCGTGGAAGATGCAGGCATTGTGTTTCTCGATGAAATCGACAAGATCGCCGGCCGCGAAGGCGGGCACGGCCCCGACATCAGCCGCGAAGGCGTGCAACGCGACATCCTGCCCATTGTGGAAGGCACCACGGTCAACACGAAGTACGGTTTTGTCGCCACGGATCACATCTTGTTCATCGCCGCGGGCGCATTCCACGTCTCCAAACCAAGCGATCTGATTCCCGAACTGCAAGGCCGCTTTCCGATTCGTGTCGAACTCAAGCCCCTCACCGTCGATGATTTCCTGCGCATTCTCACCGAGCCGCGCGCATCGTTGGTGAAGCAGTCCGTAGCATTGCTGGAGACCGAAGGGCTTGCGCTTGAGTTCACGCCGGAAGCCCTGTCGGAGATGGCTCGTTTTGCTTTCGAGGTCAACGAGACGACTGAAAATATCGGCGCGCGGCGGCTCCACACCATCATGGAACGCGTTCTCGATGAGATCAGCTTTCAAGCTCCGGACCTTGTAAAAGCTGCAAGGCAGAGCGAGCAGGGCACACCTTTCAGTCTAGACAAGGTCCCGGTTCTCGCTCCGCGCCCTCACGGGAACGGTGCGGAGTTCACGCTGACGGTAGACAAGGCCTATGTGCAGCAACAAGTAGCGTCCATCGTGCAAAACCAGGATCTCAGCCGGTACATCCTCTAAGCGTCTCGGGCAATCTCCTAGCTGACCTATACTGAACGCAACGTCTGCCGGGAGCTCGCATTGATTCGCACAATCGGCCGCAAACTGCTATGGGCCTATGCGCTCCTCATGATCGTCGCAGCCTTCGGCTATGCCCGCTTTGACGGCTACATGATGGACGGTGATGGCACCGCCTTCCTCGACATTGCACAGGATCTGAACACCCATCACGCTGCGCTCGCCATCAATGGCTACTGGAACCCGGGCTACCCCGTCGTGCTCGCCCTCGCGCAAAGAGTGGCGCATCCGACGCTTTGGCGCGAGCTGGCCGTTGTTCGCCTGACCAACGTTGCGATCTTCGTGGCGACGATGGCGGCATGCCTCTTCTTCACGACCGGTCTCACCCGAAACCGCGCTCGAACGCCCACGGCAAACGACGACTTCAGCGTGCCGCCAGGGGCAGTTCATCTGCTCGGCCTGGCGCTCCTTGTGCTCAGCATGGGGCGCGAATTACCCATCGCCGCGCCGCGCGCCGACACACTGCTGCTCGCCTTCCTGCTGCTCGCCGGCGGATGCCTGCTGCGGATTCTCGAGGGCGCCGCCCTGCTTCTTTACGCAGGTCTCGGCTTTGCCCTCGGTTTGGCCTACCTGACCAAGTCGTTCGCCTTCTTGCCATCCGTTGCGCTGCTCGCCGCGCTGTTCGTGCGCGGCATCCGGAGGACTGCCGCCACCCGGACCCGTGCGCTTGCGGGTACGGTGCTTGCGGCGGCTCTGTTCGCCTGCACTGCGGGTCCTTATGTGCTGGCCGTCACGCGGCAGGCGGGCCGCTTCACCACCGGTGAATCCGCACGGCTGAACTACGCCTTCTTCATCGACATGACTCCACGCTGGCACGAGTGGTTTCACCACGATCTTGGCCACGCGGGCGGACACTTCGTCCATCCGGAGACCGTGCTTAACACGCAGCCTCCGGTCTTCAGCTACGCGGCTCACCCCCAGGGCACGTTTCCGCTTTGGTTCGATCCAGGCTGGTGGACCGCCGGCCTGAAACCCCACATCTGGTTCAAGGGCCACCTCTTCCGCTTCGCCCGAAACATTGTCGTGTTCTTTCGCTATCTATTGGGCCGGCCTGAGATCTTCGTCCTCCTTGGCACACTGCTCGCGTTCGGTTCTGCGCTGCCGCGTTTCCGTACGCCGCGGACGGAACGGCAGCAGCCCCCGTGGTGGGCCCTCGCGCCCATGGCGTGGGGCTCGCTGATGTTCCTGATCTATCTGCCTATCGATCTTCAGGATCGATACCTGACCGGACCGCTCCTGCTGATTGCCCTGCCCCTCTTTGCCGCACTGCGGCTTCGCAGGTCTTCGGAAACCTTCAAAGCCGAAGCGAACTCCGCTGGCCGGCACGCGTTTGTGCCCCTGCTTTCCAGCGCGCTGATTCTGCTGTTCGCAGGCATCCTTCTGCTGCAATCGGCAACCTACCTTGCCGATCGACGCCGTCACACGCCCCCAGCCGAGCAACACCACCCCGGCTTCGATCCGCAGGTCTTCACCGCAGCGGCCGCCCTCGATCGTCTCGGTCTCGCGCCGGGCGACAAGGTCGCGTGCATGGGCGATCTGGCCTGCTACACCGATTTCTACTGGGCCCGTCTTGCCGGAACACAGATTCTGGGCGAGGTGGAAACGCCCGGTGAGGCAAACCCCGTGAACGTTTGGAACAGCGTTCCCGACAAACATGCCGTCACCGATCCGCTCGCCAGGATGGGTCTGCGCTACATTGTCAGCCTGTTTCCGAACTCGGCCAGAAAGCCTGATAGGTGGATCCAACTCGGGGCCAGCAACTTCTTCGCCTACCCGTTGCAGGCGCCGGTGGATGCGTCAACCGCCTCGACCATCGCTGCCTTCAGCCCCGCGCCGTAGCGGACAGAGAGCTGCCCCTCAATGCGGGCACGTGCCCTGCTGCACAAAGGTGTGGCCTACCGCCAGGGCCGCATCCACGGTTGCGTTCACAGCGCACGGCAGATACATCATCACGGGCTGATCGCCGGTACCGGGCATCGGCGCACCGGGCGCGAAGGCTTGCAGCGGATACGCCCGCTTGAACTCCGGTCCGTCAAACAACCATTTCGGGCTGTAGGTCTCGGGCACGCGGTCGAGGATGATGGCCGTAAAGCGGTGATCGCGAATCGCTCTCTGCACTTCGTCAACGGAGGGCGCATCCGGTCGCCCCAGCACGGCGTCAAACGCGTCCATCTCTGCGTGCATGCCCTTGCCTGCGAGGATGCCGTCGTAGCTGTGATTTACGAGCCAGACATCGCCGGGCGTGGCGCGAAGGTGGTCAATAAAGTCCCATCGCAGGCGGGCAACATCCCCTGACATCGCAAAGGCTCCAGGCCGGTACAGATGGGTGGCGATCTGCGCGAAGGCAACCATCCAGATCATCGTCGGCCAGGCCAGTTGGAGTGTGCTGAACCGGTCGTTCGACGCCCCGGTGAAAGGCGCTTCGAAGGCCGCCGTGAGACGGGCCAGCGCCAAACCAAACAGCAGACACAACCAGGCGTATACCGGCATCAACGTGTTGTAGTACGAACCGACATGCGCGCGGGCGAACCAGATTCCCATCACGATCAGAGCCGTGAGGTAGCCGTAGAAAGCACCGCGCCGGCTACGCCAGGACACCGGTCTCAAGACAGCCGCAAAGACGATGAGCGCCAGGGCCAGGGCGAGCGGCTGCACCAGGTCATACGGAACGTAGGTCTTCGCGTAGAAGGGCGAAAGACCAAGCTCCTTGACCGAACCGAAGACGTAGTAGCTGTACCAGTGTCCGGTGATGTGGTTGAACCACCAGATGCTGCCATAGACCATCAGCGCAAAGGATCCCACACCCAACAGCAGGCGCTTCGGGCGTTGCCAGTCCACCAGGAATGCGAGCAGGGCCAGCGGCAGAAAGCTCTGCTTGGTCTGAAACGCCAGGACCCACACAACGGCGGCCACCACCGGCGAGGAGAAGCGCATGCAATAGATCGCCAACAGAAAGAAGAAGAGCGACAGTGAGTCGACGCGGCCGATGTCATACCAGGAGAGCACCAGGCTGTAGAGCATCGCGAACAGACCGGCACTTGCCAGCGCTGCGGTGCGGTTGCGGGTCTCGCGGTACGTCATTGCGGCCAGCACAGCACAACTGCCGAGCGTGGCCAGGATCGACACCGCGCGCAGCGCAGCATAGCCCACTCCCAGCACCCTGGTCATGGCAGCGGAGAAATAAAAGAACAACGGTGAGTAAAGAAACGGGGCCCATTCCAACGAGGGCCGCGCGTAAATCGGCATGCGGTGTGCCACCCGCCAGACCGTGGTCATCATGGCGGATTCCATGCGGTCCAGTTCAAAGGGATACCGCAGCCGCTTCAAAGCGACTGCCAGAAACATAAGCACAGCAAGCACCGAGATCGCTGCTGTCGCGAGCTTTTGCCAACGCAGGAACCTTCGCCAACGGTCCGCTTCCGCGTGGAATACTGAATCTGTTTCCTGCAAGCCTGACCTGCTTGGGCAAAGCGCCGGGTGGAGTATCAGGCCCAGTATAGAAGGAGCGGCGAACAGAGTGACGAACCAAGGGGAGGCACTCACGCTCTCGCCGGAGCCGACTGGCGCACGCAGGATGACCCGCTTCGCGCATATCTTCATCCTCGCCATTGCTGGATGGCTGCTCGTTCTGGGGCTGTTCAATCTCCTGCACCCAAGTGACTGGGCGATGGGCGACTGGCTGATCAACTACTCGGGCGGATTCGTGCGCCGCGGCTTGGTTGGGCAGTGTGCGTCCTTGCTGCGAAACCTCCACGTACCGCCTTTATGGACCGTGCTCCTGGTGCAGTGGGCGCTGTACGCGGTCGTGCTGAGCGCGGTGTGGCGACTGGCAACCTCTGTCTGTTGGAACTGGTGGACGGCCGCGTTCTTCTTTTCGCCGGCGACACTGGCGTTCGTGCTGCTGGATCCGCCGTTCGCGTTTCGCAAGGAGATCCTCCTCTTCGCCCTGCTGGCGTTTGCGCTGGAACTCACACGCAACCAGCGCCAGAGCAGCACAGCGTTTACGCTGCGCGAAGGTGCGCTGCTCACCCTGGGATGTGTCGTCTGCCTCCTGGCGCATGAGGCGCTGATCGTGTTCTTCCCCTACCTGTTTGCCGCGCTGTACCTTCGCTCCCGCGACCTGCGCCGCAGCGTAGCGGCGTTTGCAGCACCAGCGGTAGTGAGTGTGGCACTCTTTGCCGTGGTGTCGCACTTTCCCGGCAATGCAGAGGTCGCGCGAGCGGTCTGCGCGTCCATTGGCGGCACCCTCACGGCACCACCCTCAGGCATCTGCGGCGGGGCCATTGATTACCTTGCGCACGACGCGGCCTACGCACATCGCGAGGTCGTCCGAGCCATGCTGGCCGGCCGCTATTGGACGCGCCTGCCGTGGCTTTTCGTTTTACCGCTCCTGCCCGCCGCCATGGGTCTGTTTCAGCTTTGGCGCACGGACCGCCGCGCCGCCGGCGTGCTCCTGGGTTCAACCGCCCTCGCCTGGCTGCTTTCGATCTCGGTCTTCTTCTACGGCACGGACTGGACCCGGTGGATCTACATCCACAGCGTCTGCCTGATGATGCTCCTGCTGTTCACGCAGCGACGACGCGCTCAGACCAGCACGAAGCCCGTCTCTACGCTCTTTGGGAAACAGGGCCCGAAGCGATGGCTCGTATGGGCTTCCCTGTTAATCTACTGCCTCGGCTGGGAGCTCACGGTGTACGGCCAGCGGCCGCTGTATGGCAGCTTTGTGCGCTTCCTCACACACAACCTGGCCCGCGGACACCAGTAACCTTCGCTACGGGAACCGCGGGCCAGATTCTGCATTCGTGGGTCGGCTCCTACGCCGGTGTAAGCTCCGAGACCCGTTTCGCAAGAAGCTCTTCCAGGTTCTCCAGCGCCTCGGAGAAGCCCTCGATCCCTTCCTTCAGCTTGTCATGCGCCATGCGATTCTCGGCGTGCATCTTCTCGAACGTCGCCTGGTCCATGTGCATTTTTTGGACCGGATCCGCGGCCGAGGTAGCCGGATCGAGCTTGCGCTCCAGAGTCCCCTCTTTATCCTGCAGTTCCTTCAGCAGCTTTGGCGAGATCGTCAGGAGGTCGCATCCCGCAAGCTGCTCGATTTCACCGATGTTGCGGAAGCTGGCCCCCATGATCTGCGTCTTGTAGCCGAACTTCTTGTAGTAGTGGTAGATCTCCGTGACGGAGTGGACGCCAGGATCCTCTTCCGGCGCATACTCCTCTGTCCCGGTGTCCTTTTTGTACCAATCGAGGATGCGGCCTACAAACGGCGAGATGAGCGTCACCTGCGCCTCAGCGCAAGCAATGGCCTGGTGCAGCCCGAACAGCAGAGTAAGGTTGCAGTGAATCCCTTCTTTCTCGAGATCTCCCGCAGCCTGAATGCCTTCCCACGTCGAGGCGATCTTCACCAGCACACGATCCCGGCCAATCCCGGCCTGATCGTACTGATGGATGATGTCGCGCGCCTGCTCCTTCGTTTTCTCGCGATCGTAGCTGAGACGCGCGTCGACCTCGGTGGATACGCGCCCCGGAACGATCTCCAGGATCTTGCGTCCAAAGGCAACGGCCAGCGTCTTGAACGCCGCCGCGGCCACTTCCTTGTCATCAGCCTTGTCGCCCAACTTCTCCCGCGCCTGGGTCAGCACGTCGTCGACGATGGACTGATACTCCGGCATGCCCGCCGCGGTAGCGATCAACGAGGGATTCGTCGTTGCATCTGTCGGCTTGAACTGCTTGATGGCGTTGATGTCGCCCGTGTCGGAGACGACCGTCGTCATTGTCTTGAGCTGATCGAGTAGGTTGGCCATGGCATGCTCCTGCGTGGGCGCGCCGGTAGCCGGCGTCTAGGCTCACAATTATAGGATGCTTCGCGCAGGGAATCTGACGCGAAAGCGAAGACGCATTCAGGATTCGGCGCTCTTCCAGACTCCCTGCCCGAAAACCTGCACGGGGAGGCTACGCAGGAGCGTTATTCTGCCGCGCGTCGATGAGCTGCTGGTACAGGGCGATGGTCTGCTGGGCAATGGCCGTCCAGGAAAAGTGGGCCTCCACCCGCTTGCGTCCAGCCGCACCCATGGCCTTGGCCTTCTCGGGGTCTGCCAGCAGTTCCCGGATGCGCGCCGCTAAATCCTGTGCAAACTGTTCGGGATCGGAGGGAAAGGTCGTCGTCGGGTCCTGCGCAAACGGCACCAGGTGTCCGGTTTCGCCTTCGACCACCACCTCCAGGATGCCGCCGGTCGCGGACGCCACCACCGCGGCACCGCAGGCCATGGCTTCCAGATTGATGATTCCAAACGGCTCATACACACTGGGGCAACAGAACACCGCGCAGTGCGAGTAGAGCTGGATGGCCTCCTCCTTGGTCACCATCTGCTCGATCCAGACGATGTTGTGCCCGACGCCCAAAGGATCCCCCGTCGCGACCGCGTGACCCTCCGGCTGCACGCCCGGCGGGGTGTGAACCTCGACGGCCGCGGGCTGGCTGAAGGGAGTCCACTTGCGTACGGCCTCCACCTTGGCTCTCATCTCGGCGGCGATCTCCGGGGTATCGGGCGCACCGGCGCACAGCACCACCTGCGTCCCTGGCGGCAGGTGCTGGATGGCATCGACCAGATGCGTCACACCCTTTTGCCGCGTGATCCGCCCGACAAAGAGAACATACGGCTTGGTCTTGTCGACCCCGTATCTGTCCAGGGCGCCGGTATCCGGCGTCCACTGGTACTGCTGCAGATCGATTCCGTTATAGATCACATGAATGCGCGCCGGGTCGACCTCCGGGTAGGCACGCAGGATGTCGGCCTTGGTCCCGTTGGACACGGCCACGATCGCGTCCGCGTCCAGAATCGCCGTGCGCTCCATCCAGGAACTCAGCGCGTAGCCGGAGCCAAGTTGCTCGGCCTTCCAGGCCCGCAGAGGCTCCAGCGAGTGCGTCGTGAGTACGAAAGGAACACCGTACAGCTTCTTGGCCAGAAATCCAGCCATGGACACGTACCAGGTGTGGGTGTGCACGACGTCCAGCTTCTCCAGATGGAGCTGCTGGAGCAGGTTCAGCGACAGAGCGTCCAGCGCGCCCTTGAACTTGGCTGTGGTGCCGTCAGAGATGGCACTCCAGGGCTTCTCGAAGTGCACTTCCAGGTTCGGATTCGGAGGTTCGGTGTGGCCGGGGATCTCCTGGTGCGCGGGCACGTCGCCCCAGGCATGCACCTCCACCTCGATTTGCTTCGCCAGTTCGCGCGACAGGTATTCCACGTGCACCCCGGCGCCCCCGTAGACATAGGGCGGATACTCCCGCGTCATCAAGCCAACCCGCATTCTGATCGTCCTCCATATGTACGCACCGGAGTCCCCGCTGCGCCGCCATTCTATGATGCCCGCGCGCGAGCGCGCTTCAGGGCGCTTTGCCGGTGATGGCAGACGCCCATGAACTGTCGTGGACGGCCGGCCGTAACCTACTCTGACGCGCCACTCTCCGGTACACTCGGGCCAACCGCCGTGCGATGAAGAGATCCCTGAACAAGGTCGTTTGGTCCGTCTGCCTTCTCCTGGCCGGCGCGACGGTCCATGCGCAGAGCGGTGCTCGGCCGGCCGCGATACCCAGGGCCGGCGCAGCGCCGGCGCCGGTCGCCACGACGGACCCGGAGACCACTTTTTCATTGGAAAACGATCGCGAGCCCCTTGTTCTGCTGGAGGGCCGCTGGCGCTTTCAGCCCGGCGATGATCCGCGCTGGGCCGATCCGCACTTCGATGATTCCAGGTGGCCCCTCGTCAAATCCGGCAGTGACTGGGACGAGATTGGATACCACAAGCTCGACGGCACAGCCTGGTACCGCTTTCACGTAGTCCTGCCCGCCGGCGAAGAGGCCTTCAGTCTTCGATTGCCGGTCATCTATACCTCGTATCAGGTCTTCATAGATGGAACGTCGGTCCTGACGCGTGGGAAGCTGCCACCCAGTCCCGGGACATTTCGCTCCCGCCCCGTGGTCATCGACTTGCTTACCGAATCCCGGCCGGCCCCCAAAACCATTACGATTGCACTCCGCATCTGGCACAACCCCGTTTGGAGCCGCTACCGCCATGGCGGACTGCAGGGCTCGGCCGAGATCGGCCGCAGTGATCTCCTCCATGACCGGTTCGACACGCAGGAGCAGGCGTACCTTTGGCAGTACAGCGACGACTTCGACCTGGGCGCGTTGGATCTGCTGGCCTTTGCCGTGGCCATGGCCTTCTTCCTGACCAGGCAGACCGAACGCGAGTTCCTGTGGTTTGCGCTGCTGGTGTTGGGCCAGGGCGCGTTCCACCTCGTCCGTGCCTGGGATTTTCTGCATACCGGCAACCTGCTGGTCTACCAATCGGCGGAAACGGTTTTTCAAACATTGTTCCTTGCCTCTGCCCTGCTCTTCTTCCGGACGCTGTTTCATGGCAAGTGGACGAACGCCTTCGTCTTCGCGCTGGCCTGCTGCGGCCTGTCGGCCTTGGTAGACCCACTCGCCTGGATGGGGGCGGTTACCATCGGGCAGGAAAACCTGCTTACGATTCTGTTTCTTCTCCCTGTGTTTGGCTGGATCCTTTTGTTCGTGCATCAGCAGGCCAAGCGCCGGCAGCCGGACGCCCGCATTCTGCGCTTCCCCATCACGCTGCTCTGTTTATCCTTCCTCTACGGCCAACTGATCTGGATGCTGCAAACCTTTGGTCTGACCTGGTTCAGTACCTTCTCAATCCGCTGGCGTCGCCCCTTCTACTTCACTCTGAATGATTTGGCGGAGGTGGTTTTCCTGCTCACCATGCTGCTGATTCTGTTGCGGCGTTTTGCGCTGCGCAGCCGCGAGCAGGACCGCGTCGCCTCGGAGATCGAGGCTGCCCGTTCCGTTCAGCAGGTGCTGGTGCCCGAAACGCTTCCCCGCATTGCCGGGCTCGCCATCGGAACGGCGTACCATCCGGCGCAGGAGGTCGGCGGAGACTTCTTTCAGATCCTTCCTCTGCTCTCCGGCGAGACGATCGTCGTCATAGGCGACGTGGCCGGCAAGGGCCTGCCCGCTGCCCTGCAGGTGTCGCTTGCCGTTGGAACGCTCCGTACCCTGGCCGAGCGCACCACCTCGCCCGCGGAGATCCTGGCAGGCTTGAATCGCACGCTCCAGGGCCGCAGCGCAGGCTTCACCACCTGCCTTGCCCTGCATATCTCGGCGGACCGCACCGTGCTGACCTTCGCCAACGCCGGGCACATCGCTCCATATGTGAACGGCTTCGAGCTGCGCACCGAACCCAACCTTCCGCTGGGGCTCATCCCGGATGCCCTGTTCGACGAAGTTCGCTATGCGCTCAGTCCAGGCGACCACGTCACGGTGCTTACCGACGGTGTGCCCGAAGCCATGCATCACCGCGAACTCTTCGGGTTCGAGCGCACCGGCCTGCTTAGCCGGCAACCCGCCTCCGACATCGCGGAGGCCGCCCGCAGCTTCGGTCAGACCGATGACATCACCGTTCTGACCATCGATATCGTCTCTGTGCCGGCCTCGCACACCGAACAATTGCAGCCTGCGCTACAGCCCGCCTGAGTCACCGCGACAGGAGCGCATCCTGACAGACGTCGAGTTTGCGTCCGCCGGCCGCGCGGGCTCACCCCAGCTTCCACCGGCGGTGGAGCATCTCCTGCATCGACTGCGCACGGTCGCGCCACGTGTGCTTCAGACTGGCTTCCCACCTTGCCTGGCGCAGGCTGTCCTGAAAGCCCGCGGCGCGTAGACCCTCAAGCGCGAAAGCCGCGTCTTCCGCCGTGTCCACCAGCTTGAGCAGAGGTTCTTTGTTGCGGAGTGCAAACACCGCGCTGGTCGCCAGGATGGGGTGGCCTGCCGCAAGGTGATCGTAAAAGCGCGTGCTCGATCCCGAGAACGTCGGTTCGCGAAGCCGGTACGGCAGCACCGCAACGTCGATTCCGCGAGCGAACCGGTACAGCTCGGTGTAGGGCTGCGCGCCGATGAAGCAGGTCTGATCGCTGCGCATGACCCACTCCCGGGCTCCCCGTTGTCCTCGATCACGAATGCGCCCTTCCGCAGGCCCGACGAAGAGCCAGAACAGCCATGGTGTCCGGCGGATGACCTCCTGCAGAAAGACCCAATCCGTGTTTTCGGCCAGGTTTCCGATCACGCCCGCGATCGGGCGCGGCAGATGGGCGTAAGCTTCCGGAAGCGGCAGAG
Source organism: uncultured Acidobacteriaceae bacterium (assembly GCA_964252405.1). Taxonomy (GTDB): domain Bacteria; phylum Acidobacteriota; class Terriglobia; order Terriglobales; family Acidobacteriaceae; genus Granulicella. The sequence continues at coordinate 15,383 of CAXUNH010000001.1, forward strand.
CGCCGGTCAGCGGCGCGGCGAGAAGGCTCCGGGTGCCCGTCGCATTTGGCAAGACCTCGCACCGGTCCGCAGCACAGCTAGCCTTACAGCGCAGATACTCGGCAATCCTGACCGAATTGGGACAGACCAGAGTCGCCCTCCGGCACATCCGCTGATCCAACTTGCGCACTCGCTCGAACACCGAGCGCCCGTACATGGCAATGAGATCGGAGAGCCAATACACCACCGGTCCGGGCCACCGTTCGGCCACAGGAGCGAAGAAGGGAGTTGTGCAGACAAGTACCGAGCGGTGCGGCGAGCTTACCTGTTCAGATAACCTACCGGCCAGATCCGGTCCGGTGCCGGCCAGCGCCGAAATCGGGAACCTCGCGTATCCGCGTACAAGCGGAAAGGTACGGATGCGCAGCCCCGTATCGGCCTGCACTCGCTCCGTCACTTGGAAGCCGTTCTGCGAGTACAGCCGCCGTGCCGGCTCCCAGAGGATGACGGGCACGAACTCCGAAAGCGCAGAAGCAAACTCTAGATCGAGCGCATCGGAAAGTTGCAGAACGTGCCAGACTTCGTCCGCACTGTTCATTCCGATTGGAGACACCTCGGCTATTATGCCGGAACCGGGTAAGAACAGAGTGTGAAACGGGGGAGCAAACCGAGACGCAGCGGGGGAAGGCGCTAGCGGGCCAGTGCCCGCAGGGTGACCCACTTGCGCCCGAGATACAGCTTCACGGTATTGGGCTGATCCGCGACGATCTGCAGCGGACGCGGCCGTCGCATGGCGGCATCCTCCTGCGTCGGACCCTCCCCTACCGTGTGATCCCCTAGGTCCATCAAAACAAAATGGTCGCCGACAAAGCCGCCGCCGTAGGCTCCGGCCGCCAGAGCCACATCGCCGACACGCAGCGGCCCCTCGGTCACCAGGTAAAACTGATAGCGCTCCTGAACGGAGCTGGAATAGCCGGAGCTATCCACCAGCGACACCCACAGGATGGAACCGCTCGCGAACTTTGTGCCGCTTGCATTCCGAAGCTGCAACGGCGCGGTACGGCCGGCGAAGTACACCGTTTGCGGCAGCAGGGAGGCTATCTTCTCCGGCGTGAACGGGACGCCGGGTCCCGGCGTGGCAGCGACCTTTTCTGCGGCAGGCGCTGGCGTTTGAGCTGCGCCGACGCCTTGAACGGGACCAGCGAGAAGAGTTGCCCCGAGCAGCAGCGCCCCAGCCTGCGCAAGCCTCCTTGCGTAATTCAGTTCCTTACGTGAACAAGGCTTCATCGTCCTCCAACCTTTCTCTTAAGCGGGTATGCGAAACGGGGAACTTGCCCCCTAGCGGTAGGGGGCCGCGACGCCCTTGCCTTCCGTGATGGTGTAGAAGCCGTCCAGCTTCCTGGGCGCGGAAATCGTCTCCCTGTGTCCGCTGGGCCAGCGAATCTCGATCTTTTCGATCGCGGTCGCGGAGCCCAGGCCAAAGTGCGGCCGCTGGTCCGGGCTCGACGCATAGCTGCCGCCCGCGGTGACATCGGCGCGCTGGCGGAAACCGTTGGCGGTGACCCAAATCGTCGCGCCCACGGCGTCACGGGGACTGCCGGGCTTTCCCGGCTGCGTAGGGGGCGCGCCCACCAGCTTAAAGGCGATCCAGTGATTGCCGTTGCTGACCACATTACGAAACAGCGAGGGAGAGCTGTCCATGTTGTTCACGGCAACATCCACATGACCGTCGTTGAACAGATCCCCGAAGGCCATGCCCCGGGCCGGCGCTACCTTGGCCAGAGCCGTACCTTCGACGGCAGGCATCAGCTTGAGCTTGCCGCCCTCATTGTGAAACAGCAGGGGACGCTGTGCCCACGTTGTGCCCCAATTTTGTGTGTCTGCCTGGGGGTACACATGGCCGTTCACAAACATCAGGTCAAGCCAGCCGTCGTTGTCGTAGTCGAAAAAACTGGCTCCCCAGCCCAGAAACGGGATCGTCTGCTCGGCCATTCCTTCCCCGTACGCAACATCGGTGAAGTTGGCTTCTCCATCGTTGCGATAGAGCGGTTTGTAATCGTCAGAAAACGTTGTGTTGTAGATGTCGATCCGCCCGTTGTGGGTCAGATCCCCGGCGGCGATGCCCATGCTGGCGGTCTCGCGGCCGCTCTCATTCAGCGCGTACCCGCTGGCAAAGCTTGCGTCCTCAAACGTGCCGTCGCCCTTGTTCAGGTACAGGTAGTTGGGCGTGGAATCATCCGCAACCAGAAGGTCCGGCTTACCGTCCCCGTTCACATCGATGAACAAGGAGGCAAGCCCGTAGTAGTGGCTCTTGTCCGCCACGCCGGCACGCTCGCTCACGTCGGTGAAAGTGCCGTCGCCGTTGTTGTGAAACAGGTGGTCGGGCTCGCCGTGCAGCCCATGCGGCCCGCACATGACGTGCACGCCGCGAAACTCGCAGAAGCTATGGGCTGAGTCACCGCCCCGCACCAGATCGTCGACCTTCACGTAGCCGGGCACAAACAGGTCAAGATAACCGTCGCCGTCATAGTCGCCCCAGGTCGCTCCGCTGGACCATCCGCCCACCGTGACCCCTGCCTTCTCCGCCACGTCGGTAAAGGTGCCGTCATGGTTGTTGTGGTACAGCCGGTTCTTCCCAAGGTTGGAGACGTAGATGTCCGGCCAGCCATCGTTGTCGAAGTCGCCCACGACCGCGCCGAAGCCCCAACGGTCATTGACCACTCCCGCTTTCGCGGTGACGTCGGTGAAGGTTCCGTCGTGGTTGTTATGAAACAGCGCTGCATGCGGTGGCTTGGTTTTGCCCTGCTCCGCGTCGTAGCTCGAGCCGTTGACGAAGTAGAGGTCGAGCCAGCCGTCGTTGTCGTAGTCCAACAGCGCGACGCCGGAGCCGATTGTCTCCGGAATGGTCGACTTGGCGGCCGTTCCCATGTGGTGCGTCCACACAGCAAGGCCGGCGCTCTGGGCGATGTCCTTGAAAAGGACCGGACCTGTCGGGACGAAACCGCCCGCGGTGATGGGACGACGTTGTGCGTCGAGAATCGCAGGATGGGCTCCGCCGGTTGAGGATCCGCTGCCCTGCGACGGTTGTGATCCTTCCACAGGACGCCCCGCCTGTTTCTCCAGCGGCGACGGATTTGGGCTCTGAGCGGCCAGACTCAGGCCGAGCCCCAAAAAACACAACCCAACCCCAAGCCTGCGTACCAGCCCATCGTGCATCATGCTCATCCAGTCCATCATCGCGCAGAGGGCAGCCACTCCGGTCAGTTTCCGCCGGCGTTGGGTGCCGTTAAAGGCGCCGGGGTGGCCACCAACGAGGGAACTGCGCCCGTACCGGGCTTCGCGTCCAGATCATGGGTGTGCCACGGCACACTCTCGTTGGCCACCGCGTTGTGCTTGCGCAGGTAATCCAGGGCAAAGGTGCTGGCCATCGGATCGTCCTTCTGATCGGCGAAGTACGCCGACTCCTTCGCCGCCTGTTCCTTCATTCCCAGCCTGCGATACAGGATGGACAGGTTGTAGTGCGCAGCCAAATCATCCGGATCGATGCCCTGCAGCGCCTGGTACTGCTCCAGCGCCTCTTTGTACTTGTGCTGCTGGTACAACGAGAAGCCCAGCTCCCGGTGTGCGTCCTTGGAGCGCGGAAAGGCCTTCAGCACGTCGTTGAAGTCGTTGATGGCCAGATCCAGGTTGCCTTCATTGCGCTCGACCAGAGCACGGTAGTACAGCGCGCGCGCGTTGCCCGGCGCGATCTCCAGAGCCTTGGCCAGATGCGGGCGTGCCTCGCTGTAGCGCTCCCACTGAATTTCGACGATGCCCATGTTCGTATACGCATCGGCGTAGTCCGGCCGGAGGTTAGCCACGTGCTGGAACGCACCCAGCGAGGCCTGGTACTGCAGCGCATCCAGCAGCGCGATGCCGTAGTTGTTCCAGCGCATCCACTCCTTGATGTCGGTCTCGGCCGGCGGCACGGGCGTGTTCTCGCCCACGTTGATCGTGCGGCTGACGCTGATCATGTCCACCACGGGCTCCGGAAAGTGCTCCTTGGCCATCGCGAAGTCCAGGAAATGCTGGTCGAAGCGGCGATACTTGATCGTGGCCGTCAACGTCACGGCGCCCTGAGCAACGGCGGGCATGCGGAAGGTGTAGCGCACAAGTTGCGAGCGCCCGGACTGGATCGAGTTGTTGTAGGCGACCACCCGGTTGTCCCATACCTGGTGCAGGTCGTTGATGCCGCCTTTCACGTTGATCAGCCGATTGGTGAAGCTGTGGGCGCGTTCGTCCAGATCGCCCGAGGGCTTCAGGAAGCCGCTCTCAGCCAGGACCTTGCCCTGTGCGTCTTTCACCGTAAAGTTCACCCAGGACTCGTACATGTCGCGCTGCTCCGGCACATGGCTGTGCGCGATGCCCTTGTTCTGAATAACCACATCGGCCGTGAGCCGCTCACCCGGCGCCACCTTGTAGCCGACCAGCCCCAGCGGCGCAACCAGCGCATTCGCATCGCCCTCATGCCCCTCCCTCTCCAGCGCGAAGAGGTCGACATTGAAGACATTGGTCTTCAGGAATTGCATGATGCGGGCCGACTGCTCGGTGTACCCGTAAAACGCCGGGATAAGCGTGTTGCCGCCCAGCCAGCGGTGCGAAGCCAGCTTGCCGTTCTTTGCGCCTGGGTCGCGGTCCGCGCCCACGCCGGTCAGCGCCTCACGCTGCATGTGGCAGGTCTGACAGGTGGAGACCGAGTCCTTCACATAGAAGGGCAGCGGCGACTGCTTGGCGTAGGAAGACGCCTGCCATTCGTCATAGACCGAAAACGCCCGCAGCCACTTGTAGTCGTTCAGCATCTTGGGCAGCTCGGCTTTGTGGCAGCTCGCGCAGAACTCCGGCGTGCGATAAAAGTCCTTCATCACGGCCTTGGAGTGCCGGTCCAGGTGCGCCAGGATCTCGGCGTCGCTCACCGCCCGGGTGATCGGGGCGCCGTTCTCGTCCAGCAGCACGGCGGGCACGCCCATGACGTAGCTGCCCGTGCCCTTGGTCGTCACCTTCTGGATGGAGTGGCATACAGTGCAGGTGATGCCATCGGCGTCATACGGATGACTGGTCGGCTTACCCTGGGTTAACTGCCCGGAAACGACCGCGATCGGGTCGTGGCAGCCTTCGCAGTGCCGCATGTACTCCGTGCCCTTTTCCGCCTTCAGGAGCTGCACGTTGCGCTGGTACCACGTAGGGCGGTTGGAGTTGGCGTGCGCCGACTGCCGCCACTGCGCCTGGGCAGCCTGATGGCAATGCCCGCAGTAGGCCGCGCTTTGAAACGAGGACGGATCGACAAACTCGCCGGTGTCCGTGGTCGCTTGTGACGGCAGAAACGGCGTGCCGGACCCAAACTTGTAGGAGTAGTACGCCGCGACCTTGGACTGGTATGCGTGGCGCTGGTCCTGTCCGGCTGTCTCCTCCGTGCCCGCGCGCACACCTCCCCGCACCGCTGCCGCCGCCGCCAGCAGCAGAAGCACGGTGCACAGGCCGCGGAACGGCCAGCGCCGGGGAACGAGTTGGGTCTTCCTCAAGCTCATGGACACGCTGCCGAAGCCGCCTGAGCTCGCATCTGAGCCTGGGGAATGTCCAGTGTTTCCAACCGGCTGGCGGTTGCAGTGTAGCGGAAAAGGTCCACGGTTGGCCACCATTTTTGTTCGCTTTATTTTCGCTTCTCATACGTCCATCTTTCGATGGGGATGCATCTAGTCATGGAGGTGTACAGAACCGGGTGGATCACATTCTCGATCCCTGCGGAGATCGCGCGACAAGCACGAAGTAACCGAAAGAGGCGACTATGGGTGAACGCACAATAGAACGGGACGAACCTGTGATGGACGAGCAGGGCGAGGCACTTCGCCGTGCGCAGGAGCGAGCCGAACGAGCCGAGGCCGAGCTGGCAAAGTTGAAGTCGCAACGTGGGGCAGCATCACAAGCTGCCGAACCGCCGGCACCGCGAGCGGACGAACGGTCCTCTGTCGCCGGTCATCTTGTCGAGCCTGGATCCCTGGACCGCAACAAACAGCCGGCTGCCCAGGCCCCCGAAGGCCATGCCACCGGAGAGCGCGCAATGCGCGGGGTCGCCGCTCTGCGCGAAGACAGCATGATGGCTCACCTTTTGAATTCGCTGGATCGGGGCGAAGACATCGGGCACTACGGGCGGCTCGTCTTTGCGATGATCGCGCGCCACTTCCTTAGCGACGACGAGGTCCTTGCGGAGCTGACGAAGGACCGGGACTTCTCCGAGGAGGATGCCCGCCAGATGCTGGTGCAGGTGGAAGGCCGCGATTACTCGCCGCCACGCCGCGAGCGCATTCTGGAGTGGCAGGCGGAGCAGAACTTCCCGATCATCCCCGACCCGCACGACCCGGACAGCGGGAACGTTTACAAAACGCTGCGTTTTCCCAAGGAGACCTACAGCCACATCGGCCACTACCAGCAGGAGAAGGCCGAGAGTTAAGCCAAAAACCCGGGAAAGTAGAATGGGGAGATGCCGTTTTCCGCCATTCCTCATGCTCATTACCTCTGGCTGGTCGCCGCATCGACGATCGCCGGGGTGATGAATGCGATGGCGGGTGGCGGCTCCTTCATCTCCTTCCCGGCGATGCTGGGGATGGGGGTTGCTCCGGTGCAGGCGAATGCGACCAATACCGTGGCGCTTTGGCCGGGGCAGCTCACCTCGCTGGCGACCTTGCGTGGCGATGTGCGCCGGGACCTCCTGCCCACCGTGCTCGCCACCAGCATCGTTGGCGGCGTGATAGGGGCGGAGGTTCTGCTGCATACGCGCCAGCAGACCTTTCTTCACCTCATCCCCTGGCTGATCCTCGGCGGCACGCTGATCTTCGGCCTCTCAGGTCCGGTGTCGAAGTGGCTGCGGCAGCAAGCCGGCGAATCCCATGCGGAGCACCAGCGCCCGCTGCCCTTGCTTCCCCTGGCCGTTTCGTTGTTCCCGATCACCTTTTACATCGGCTACTTTGGCGCGGGCGGCGGCTTCATGGTGATGACCGTTCTCGCTCTGTTCGGCATGGAAGAGATGCACGCCTTGAACGCGATGAAGGTCGTCGCGGCGTGCGCTTCAAACCTGTGCGCCATCTTTACGTTTGTCTTCCAGGGCGCGATCGAGTGGCGCTACTGCGTCGTCAGCATGCTGTTCGCCGCGGCCGGAGGTTACATCGGCGCCCGCTTTGCCCGTCGCGTGAACGGCAACGTCCTCCGGGCCATCGTCGTCCTCACGGGATGCGTGATTGCCGGGTATTTTTTCTGGCGGTTAAGGTCGGCATAACGCGGCGGTTGCAGGCCGCAGAAGGGATCGACGTGTATGAGTCACGATGGAGTGCGTTTGGTGTCGGCGGAAGAAGCCGCGGCGGACCGGGCCCGCGAGCAGCGCAGGCTTTCCGGTGAGGCCGTACGCCCGGCCAAGGTGCGCGTGGACAAGACCGGCGGCACCGGGATGACCATCGACTGGCGCGACGGCCATCAAAGCCACTGGAGCTTCCGCTGGCTGCGCGATGCGTGCCCTTGCGCCACCTGCCATGAGGCTCGCGAACACGAGGGGCGCGCGCCGGGTATTGCCAAAGCAAAGCCGAAAACCTTGCTGCCGATGTACGAAGCACCGCCTTTGCCCACCGAGGTCGAACCGGTCGGCCGGTATGCGATCAAGTTCCTATGGAACGACGGCCACGAAGCCGGCCTGTACTCGTGGGATTACCTGCGCAATGTCTGCGATTTTGAACTGCGGCGCCAGAACGCCGACGCGGCTGACACTACGCGACAGGCAGCTCCGGCGTAGCCGCTAGTAGCTGTTGCGTATAGGCCTCGCGCGGGTGTTCACACACCTGCTGCCACGTGCCTTCCTCCACCAATCTTCCCTTTTGCAGCACGGCCACGCGGTGGCACAGGTAGCGGACCAGGGGCATGGAGTGCGAGATGAAGAGGCAAGTCAGCCCATACCGCGTTTGCAGATCGCGCAGCAGATTGATCACCTGGGCGCCGACAGACACGTCTAGTGCGCTTACGGGCTCATCGAGGACGACAAACTCCGGCCTGAGCGCGAGAGCGCGCGCGATGTTGATCCTTTGCCGCTGCCCCCCGGAGAACGCATGCGGGTAGCGCGCGAGGGCGGACGCATCCAGCCCCACCTCCTCCAGCAACGACACCAGTCGTCGTTCCAGACCTTCTTCCGCGCGCTCGCCGTGGATCTTGAAGGGCTCCGACAGGATCTGACGAACGTTCATGCGGGGGTCCAGCGCTGCGTACGGGTCCTGGAAGACGATGGCGAGTCTCCGGCGCAAACGGCGCATAGAGCTCGCCTTCAGCTTCAGCAGATCGATCTCTTTCCCCGCGCCGGTCTCCGCGGAGTCGTGGAAGATCACCTGCCCCAGCGTGGGTTCGATGAGGCGAAGCATCATGCGGCCGATCGTGCTCTTGCCCGATCCGGATTCACCAACCAGACCCAGAGTTTCGCCCCGGTGCACGGCAAGCGATACTCCGTCGACCACTCGCACTGGGCCGTAGGCTTTGACCAGCCCGCGCGCTTCCAGGAGCGGTGTGTGCGGGACTTCGGCAGTCTCTGCTCCGTTCACCTCTCCAGAGTACCGAAGGCCGTGGATCTCGCCCCCGCCAGCATCGGGCGGGGATGCGAGGGCTACTCGCCCTGCCAACTCTCGCCGCGCCCGGAGCGATCGGCTCAGGTATTCTCGCTAAAGATCAGCTTCCAGCCCTGTTCGGTCTTTTCGAAGATCTCCGTGAAGACGCCTTCCGCGTCGCCGCCGTTTTTGCGGGAGCGCGACAGGCGATAGCGCCCCAGAGCGAGGGCGAAGTTCGGTCCCAGTTCGCGCACCTCTACGGAGCTCTGCTCCAGCGTGCCCATTGCCTCCTTGTTCGGAAAGGTGGCGTGGTAGGCGGAGCGGATGTTGGCCAGCCCGTGCACGGGGCCGTTCAGGATCGCTTCCGTGTCGTCCGCATCCTTGTACAGGGCGATGTAACCGTCAAGGTCACCATTGTTCCAGGTGTGCTCCTGCGCGATCACGACCTTGGTGACGTCCAGTTGTTCGCGGCTGGCCGTATAAAGCTGGCCATGCGTCTGTGTGTATCCCAGGCTGGTGCAACACAACAAGAAGGCAATGGGGGCCGAAACGCTGCGCATCGGTGAAAGATCCTCGCCAGGCTTCATCATAACGGGCGCTGCAAGCCGCAGCGGCACAGGCCTGCCGGGACCCGCTACTTGCTCGCCGGCGTGATCGCCGTGGTGTCGTCGCGGACGATCTTCCAGCCTGCCCCCGTTTTCTCCAGCACGAGCAGGAAGTACCCGTCCGCATCGCCACCCCCAGCGGCCGTGCGTTGCAGATGAAAGTGGCCCGTTGCCGTGGCGAAGCGCTCGTCCAGCGGCTGGACTTCCAGCGCAGAAAAGCTCAGCAGGCCCATCGCTTCACGCGTGGGGTAGTGGGCCTTGTAGCTCGCCAGCATACCGGCATACCCATGTGCCACCCGGCTGCCCATAAAAAGAATGTCGGGCGAATCCTTGTAGCCCCTCGCGAATGCAACCAGATCGCCGCGGTTCCAATCCGCTGCCTGCTGGGTGAGGGTGGCCTTCACCGCACCAGACGGCTCCTGCGCTAAAGCTGGAAGCACAGACGCGAGGAACATGGCTGCCAACACCGGGATCCGGCGCAGAGTACGTGTCTTGCATGAAAGCATGGGCTCCTCCCGCGCGGGGCATGCGCCGCGGAACTAGAATCTTCTCATGCGCACCAGCCAGGTCCATGCCGTTTGTACGCTCGATTGTCCGGACTCCTGCGGCGTCCTGGTGACGGTGGACGAGCTTACCGGTCGCGCGACGAAGGTGCAGGGCGACCCGGCTCATCCGGTGACGCGCGGCTTTCTTTGCGGCAAGGTGGCACGGTATCTGGATCGCGTCTACGCGCCCGACCGGCTGCTTTACCCCATGCGACGGAAGCCCGGCGTCCCGAAGGGATTTTTGCCCCAGGGCAAAGAGGCGGAGGCGTTCGAACGCATCTCCTGGGATGAGGCTCTCGACGGCATCGCAATGCGTTTGAAGGCGATCAGCGAAGAGCACGGCGCTGAAAGCATCCTGCCCTACAGCTATGCCGGCACCATTGGACAGCTCGGCTACGGGTCGATGGACCGGCGGTTCTTTCACCGGCTCGGTGCATCGCAGCTTGACCGCACGATCTGCTCCACAGCAGGCACCGCGGCCCTGAACAGCGTGTACGGAACGCGCCTCGGGACAGCGCCGGGGGACTTCGCCCGGGCGGGCCTGATCATCGCCTGGGCCGCCAACATCCACGGCAACAACATCCATCTCTGGCCGTTCATTGAAGAGGCACGCCGCAACGGCGCCCGGCTTGTGGTGATCGACCCCTATAAGACCCGAACAGCCGCGCTCGCCGACAACTGGCTGGCCATTCGTCCCGGCACCGACGGACTCCTGGCCCTTGCGATGATGCACGTTCTGTTCCGCGACGGGCTGGAGGACCGGAGCTATCTGGACGCATGCACAAACGACTGGCAGGCGTTGCGTGAACTTGCGCTCCGCCCCGAGCACAGCCCCGAGGAAACGGCCGGGGTCACAGGCATTGCGGCGAGCACCGTGGAGCGCATTGCCCGGGGATACGGCGAGGCCGGGCGTGATGGGCGGCCGCCTGCGGTGATCCGCCTGAACTACGGGATCCAGCGCAGCGAAAACGGCGGGACCGCCGCACGCGCCGTGGCCATGCTGCCGTTGATCACCGGTTCGTGGCAGAGGCAGGGCGGTGGTCTGTTGCTGTCGACCTCCGCTGCGTTTCCGTTCAACGAGGCCAGGCTGCGGATGCCCGAACTGATGAAAGCAAGCCCTCTCCGGCGTGCGGCGCGGACCGTTAACATGAACGAGCTCGGGCAGGCGCTTACCACGTTGAACGATCCTCCCGTGAAGGCGCTGTTCGTGTACAACTGCAACGCTGCCGCCGTGGCCCCGGATTCCAACCAGGTGCTTGCCGGGTTGCGGCGCTCCGACCTATTCACGGTCGTGCATGAACAGTTCTTCACGGACACCACCGACTACGCCGACATCGTTCTGCCCGCGACGACGTTTCTGGAGCACAAGGAGCTCATGGGCGCGTATGGACACACGGTGGTGCAGCTCTCCGAGCGGGCCATCCAGCCGCCCGGTGAGGCGCGCTCGAACGTGTGGCTGTTTGCGGAGCTCGGGCAGCGGATGGGCTTTCCGGAAAGGGCCTTCCGCGACAGCGAGGATGACCTCATCGCGCAAGCGCTCGACACCCCGCATCCGCATTTCGAGGGCATTACTGTATCCGCGTTGAGCCGCGAGAAGCAGCTTCCGCTGGCGTTGCCCAGAAACAGCCGCGGCGAGACGTTGCCCTTCAGCGACTCGAACTGGTTTCGCACGCCGAGCGGCAAGGCCAATCTCCTGCCCTTGCCCGAGTGGCACGCGGCGGCCGAGTCCCGCGCGGGAGCATTGGTTTTGCCCCGGGCGGATGTGGAGCCGACGCATACTACGGCGCTGCGCAAGGGAGTTACCTTTCCGCTGGAGTTTCTGCCCCGCAAGGCCGATAACTACATGAATTCAACCTTTGCCAACCTGCCCGGTCACCAGATCATGGAACGGCGCACGGCAGGCATTCTGGTTATGCATCCCACTGACGCTGAGCCCCGCAACATCCGCAGCGGGGACGCTGTGGAGGTGTTCAACGGCCGGGGCCGCATCGAGTTGGTCGCCCGGGTGGGCCAAAGCATCACGCCCGGCGCAGTGGCCGCGCGCCTGGATTGGCAGAAGCTCTCGCCGGAGAACCAGAACGTGAATGCGCTAACAAGCCAGCGGCTCACGGACATCGGCGGTGGCGCGACGTTTTATTCCACACTGGTCGAGGTCGCCCGCGTGCACCCGCTCGCGGCGGATTAGCCAAGAAAAGGAGAGGCGCCGAAGCGCCTCTCCTTACCCTGAAGAGCGATTTAGCGGCTTGCGGACGCCGAGGCGGCAGCGCGATTCTCCTGGGACGAGAGCGACGACAGGATCTGATCCGTGCGCTTCTCCTCGTCCAGCGTCTGCTGCAACAAGCTGGCGTGACGATCGTAGCCAAGAATGCGAGCCCACTCGCGGGCCGAGCCATACGAGGAGATCTCGTAGTGCTCGATCTTCTGCGCCGTGGCCAACAGGCCGGCATCCCGCACCGGACCTTCGCTGGACTCGCGTGTGATGTTCGCACCCGAACCGATCAGCGCGGCGCAGACCGGGTCTTTCTTATCATCGGCATCGCCGGTCAGCTCCTGCAGAATCTCCTGCAGCCGCTGGGCCTGTACGCGGGTTTCTTGCTGGTGCGTCTTGAACGCCTGGATCAGCTGGCTGTCCTGTGTGCTTTCGATCATGGTCTGAAGACCATCCACGATCTGGTTTTCGGTGGAAAGCAGATACTGAAGTTGGCCGGTATACAGCGACCGGAGATCGTCATAGTCGTTCGGCGTGATGAAGCCCATACGTAACCTCGGGGAGGGGGTAGTTACCACCTTTCCATAAGAAGCCGAAGCGCTGTTCTGCGTTGGCCGCTGCCTGCCCCGACTTTCATGCGGTCATTGCGCTCGCGGCGGTCCGCTAGAATGGCCGGACACACACATGGCACTGTACGCGATCGTTCTGGGCATCATTGTGGTCACGCTGCTGAGCGTTTCGCTGGCGCGGCTGGGCAAGGTAAAAACCAAGGCGGACTACCTGGTCGCGGGCCGCAGCCTGGGCGCGTTTGTCCTGGTCTTCACGCTTCTTTCCAGTTGGATCGGCTCCGGATCGCTGCTGGGCGGCGCCGAAAACGCCTACAAACACGGCTTCCCTGCCCTGTGGCAGGCGGGTGGGGGCTGGGCCGGTCTGCTGCTCATCTACTTCATCGCGCCGCGCGCCCGCAAGTTCGCCCAGTTCACCATCCCTGACCTGCTGGAAGCCCGCTACAACCAGACTGCGCGCGTGCTGGGCGTCATCGCCGTCCTGTTCACCTACACCGCGATCACCAGCTACCAGTTCATCGGCGGCGGTGACATTCTGCACCTCATCTTTCCGCAGGTCACGGCGGTAGGAGGTCAATACATCCTGGCCGGCTTCGTGATCCTGTTCACCGCGATTGCCGGAATGAGTTCGGTGGCGTACATGGACGTTGTGATCGGGATGCTTGCGACGGTGACGATGATCGCCGCTCTCCCGGTCCTCGCCCATATGGCCGGCGGTTGGTCTGCGATCCGCGCGTCTTTGCCGGCAACCCACTTTCAGGTGCTGGGCGACTTCACGCCGGTCACGGCGGCCGAGCTCTTCCTGCCTACCTGCCTGCTGATGCTGGGTAACCAGGCGATGTACCAGAAGTTCTTCTCTGCAAAGACCGAACGCGACGCCTCGCGGGCAGTGGTGGGCTGGATCATCGGCACGATCATTTTGGAGACGATCATCGTCGGTATCGCAGTGGTGGGCTCCGCGCTGTACCGTACCGGCGAGGTAGCGCAGAGGCCCCGCGAGGTGCTTGCGTTTACAGCGGTGCATGCCTTCGGCGGAACACCGGCGCTTGCGGTGCTGGGGGCCCTGCTTGTGGGGGCCATCTTCGCAAAGGTGGTCTCGACGGCGAACAATTACCTGTTCTCACCCGCGACCAACCTGATCAACGACGTGTTCGTCCGGTACATCCGGCCGGACGCCCCACAGGCCCAGGTGTTGATTGTGTCCCGGGTGCTGGTCGTGGCGCTTGGGTTGTGGGCGCTTTGGCAATCGCTGGGCACCACCAGTGTGCTGAAGAAGAGCCTGTACGCCTACACCATCTACTCGGCCGCGCTGACGCCGGTGATCCTGGCGGCCTTTTTCTGGCGCCGCGCCACGGCGGCGGGTGCCGTGAGCTCGATTGCAGCAGGAACTGCCATTACGGTGTCGTGGGATGCCGTCTCAGCGCACCTGCCTGTCTGGCTAGGCCAGCGCGATCCTATCCTGCCGGCACTGCTGGTGTCCGTGTGTGCGCTGGTCGTCGTGAGCCTGCTCACGCGGCGGCCCGATGCGGCGCATCTGGCTTCGTTGGAGAGATAAAGCCCGGAAAAAAGCAGACCCCTTCGCTTCGCTGCGGGATAACAACTCAGTAGGATTGCGGATCGGCGTTCTGGTAGAAGAATCTTACCGGCTTTGCAGCGGCTTGCTGATCGACTCCAGCGACTTTCCGGCGGCTTCCACACCGATCTTCCACTCCGTGATCGAGCCCGCCAGCATCAACGCGGCGCCGAGGGCATAGCCGCCCGACACCGCCCAACGCGAGCCGGTGTTGATCAGCAAACCAAACAGCAGCGGAGCACCGGCGCCCCCCACCAGCGTGCCGATTGCATAGAAGATGGCGATCGCGAAGGCACGGATCTCCAGCGGAAAAATCTCACTGACGGTGAGGTATGCCGCGCTGGCGGCTGAGGATGCGACAAAGAAGATGATGGAGAACAGGATGCCGATGCCATGCGGCCCCAGCGTGCCCATGCCGAACGGGATCAAAGTGGCGACCAGCAATACACCTGCGGTGCCGTAGGTGGCCGTAATCATTGGCTTGCGGCCGATCTTTTCAAACAGCCAGCCCAGCGTAAGCGGGCCGAAGAAGCTGGCGATCGCGAACGGCAGCAGGTGACGCGGAAGGTCCTTATCGGCGACATGGTAAAAACGCTTCACGACGAGACCATAGGAGAAGAACACGGCGTTAAAAAAGAACGCCTGACCCACCATTAGCACCAGGCCGAGGATGGAGCGCTGCTTGTTCTCGCCAAGCATGTTGGCGAAGATCTCCTTCATCGGCGTGTGGTCGCGCACGGTGATCTTCAACTTTTCGCCTTCCGGGGGTGGCAGGCTGGAAGGGTCCCCGTGCGTGGCGCGTTGCTCGATGTCGTCGACAATCTTGTTGGCCTGATCCTCGCGGCCGCGCAACATCAGCCAGCGTGGGCTTTCCGGGACAAACAGACGCAGAATCAACACACCGAGGCCGAGAGCGCCACCGATGCCGAAGGCATAACGCCAGCCGCGGTCCGGCGCGAGACCATGCCCGGCCAGCAGAAACA
Source organism: uncultured Acidobacteriaceae bacterium (assembly GCA_964252405.1). Classification (GTDB taxonomy): domain Bacteria; phylum Acidobacteriota; class Terriglobia; order Terriglobales; family Acidobacteriaceae; genus Granulicella. Next base: position 30,452 of record CAXUNH010000001.1, read on the forward strand.
TCGCGACAAAGCCGCCCAGCGTAGCTCCCACCCAGAACGTGCCGTTTACGACAAGATCGGTGACGCCGCGCACTTTGCCGGGGATGAGTTCGTCGACCGCGGAGTTGATCGCTGCGTACTCGCCGCCGATGCCCACCCCGGTGAAGAAGCGGAAGACGGCAAAGGAACCGAAGCCCCAGGAAAATGCGCTGGCGACGGTGGCCAGCGAGTAAGTTGCCAGCGTCACGAGGAACAACTTCCGGCGACCCAGGCGGTCCGTTAGATAGCCGAAGAGCAGCGCCCCGAACACCGCGCCAAACAGATACGTCGTCGCGGCCGCCGTGACCTGCGGATCACTCAGACCAAGACCGGACTTGCTCTCCAGAATGCCTGACAGCGACCCCACCAACGTAACTTCCAGGCCGTCCAGCAGCCACGACGTACCGAGAGCGGTGATGATGCGGGCGTGCCAGCGCGACCACGGCAGGCGGTCCATTCGCTGGGGAATGTCGGTCTCAATCTGTTTGTTGTCTCGCGCATCCTGTGCGCTGCTTTGAACCTGGGCCTGGGGCATGGGGTGCCTTTGCGAGTGGTCTGGAGCTTCCGATGCACGTGGCCAACAAGAGAGCCCGTCCATGCCGGCCAGAAGCCGTCGCATGAGCTTATTCCCGGGAGCGGAGGTTCGCCAAGTGGCTCCTGCTTTGCCTTGCATTCAGCGATCAGGCTTGTGCAAAAGACCTACTCGCCCTTGCACTCCAACACCGAAATGCCGCCGTTACGTTCCAGGACGGCGTAATCCATTTGGTCTTTACTGCTGATGCCCTTGAGCCTGCCCGCTGCTTCCAGGTCGGCGGTGCTTAACTGAGCGCGGTTCATCACGTCTTCCAGCATCTTGCCGCGTTTCATGATGACGACCGGCTTGCCGTCGACGACGGCTGCAAAGCGCGGCCATTTGGTCTTAGCGCCCGACACACTGCGGTGGAGCATGCCGACCGTGATGACCGCACAGGTGCAGTTGGTCAACGAGCGATCACTGCCCACAGTGGAAAGAATGATGACTCCACCCATAAGGAACACGAGCACGAAGTCACCCATCGTCATCTGGCCGCCCGGGCGGCGCGCCAGAACGCGCACAACGATCATCAGAAAGAAGTAGCCGGCGATGGCATGCAGAATGGTGCCCACGATGTGACCTCAGGGGAGAACAAATGTGCTGGCCCCGACGGGCTCTGCGCCGGGCACACCGACGGTGAAGCGATGCGAGCCCATGAAGGACGGCTTCAGTTCAATCTGGACCAACATCGGTTGTGCGCTGGCAGGAAAGACATAGGTGATGCCCCCGGAACCGACGATTGACTGCTCCGGCTGCGGAATTACACGTTGTGCGCCGAGCTTTTGCACGATGCTGTCGCTGACGAACAGTTGCACCTTGCCGTCGTGCACGGCGGAAGGCCGGGGCAGGATCGTCATGATGGACGAGGTATTGGAACGCTCGACACGCTCGTATTTCACCTCGAGGCTGCCGTCGGGCGCCTCGCGTCTGGCGTTGGCCAACGGTCCGCGCCCAAGCGCACCGCTCAAATCAGCAATCAGGATCAGGATGAAAACGCCCCAGATGCTGCGTTCAAAGCGCCACCAGCGGCTTTGAAACTGCATATCCTCGCCGACAGCGATCTCGTTGTCGACCTTGGGAACATCATCGTCCTGCACGGGTCGGGTATCTATTTCTGCGGGGGCCGGCATGCGTTTCCGTCTCCTTCATCTCTGCAGGTAAGCAGCGTGCTTGGAGCCTTCAGTTTCCGAGTCAGGTGCCTTCCGTGCTAGGCATCTTCCTTCGATAAGATGCTGATCTCGCCGTTACGCTCGAGCACGGCTGCTTGTACCTTATCCAGCGTTCGTAGGCCTTGGTCCCGCGCCTTTTCCATAACGTCGTCGTCTGTGATGCGTTGCAACTGCATGGTGCGGACATACCACTTCCCGTTTTGCATCAGCATCAGGGGTGTGCCGTCCAGGATCTTCGCAACGCGGTCTGAGCGGCTGCGAAGAGACGAGAGAATATAGTGCGCCAGCGCCACCGCGATGATCTGGCAGAACGCATTGGTCAGCGAGGCTTCATCGGAAACAATCGCGGTCAGCATCAGGCCGCCTAGAAAGAAGATCAGGATGAACTCAAACGGGGTGAGCTGCTTACCGGGGCGGCGGCCCACGATGCGCACGATGAAGACAAGAAAGAAATAGCCGTACAGGGCTCGGAGAACGGATTCGGTGGAGGCAAGGTTCATAGTCGCGTCCTCCCTATCAGATGCAGAGTCGCGCTGTGTCGGCGAAGTGACATAAAGGGGTTGACGGCAGCGCCGCAAAGCCACACCCTTGCTAGGCGAAAGGAACCAGGAAGCGTGGCAAAGAAGCGAAGACCCAAAGCGTTCTCAGCAACGAAGGCCGTGAAGGCAAACGCGCGTGCGCGGCTGGGATCACCGCCACCCGGCGCACCGATCCCGGATCGGCGGAGCAAGCAGGAACACGGGCCAGTGAAGCACAAGAAGAAGGTGGAAGAGGTGATCGCCGCAGCGCAGAAAGAGAGTCACGAATGAGCTACCGGTTAGCAGCGGGGTTAGGCATCGCGATGACGTTCGCGGGTTCCCTCACGGCACAACAAATTCAGATCAGCAAGGAAAACAAGACGATCGCCATCAGCACGAGCGACGAAGCCTCTGCTCTCGCGGATACTGCCGTGGTGAACATCGGCTTTCAGAGCTTCGGGAGGGATCAGCAGGCGACGTATGCTGATGCGTCGCGAACCTCCAACGCCATCGTCGCGGCCTTGGCTGAGGCAGGAGTACCGAAGGATGCGGTTGAGAGCACGGGGCAGGGTCTGCATCCGCTTGGGCCGGACAACGACGAGGACAAGGCCCGCTACGCGCAGGGTTTGCGGTTCGCGTTCTCGCAGGACTGGCGCGTGACGGTGCCGGCAGCGGATGCAGCCAAGGTGCTGCACATTGCGATCGGGGCCGGAGCGAACAACAGTGGCAATGTGGACTGGCAACTCAAGCACGAGGATGCCCTGCAAGCCGAAGCGGCGGCAAAGGCCCTGGAACACGCACGGGAGATTGCGAACTCTATGGCAAAAGGTCTCGGGGTAAAACTGGGCGGGTTGGTGTACGCCAGCAACCAGACACCGCCGCGTGGCATCTTCGCGGCAAACGGGTTTGGCAACGTGGAATTACAGACTCAGGCAATGGCTGCCGTGATCGCCCGCCAAAAGGCAGCACCGTTGGCGATACAGCCGGAACGCATCTCCAAGTCGGCGACGGTGTATGCGGTCTTTGCGATTGAGTAGAGCGAGCGCCAGTCCGGTAAGCTGAGAGCATGGCGTTGTCCCCGTTGATTGTTGGTGTGGTGGTTTTTGAATTGGTTGTGATGCTGCTGTCGATCTCGTTGCACGATGCGGGGCAGGCGTGGATGGCGAATCGCCTGGGGGATCCGACCGGGCGCATGGCAGGGCGGGTCTCCATGAATCCGATGCGGCACTTTGATCTGTTCGGATGCGCGGTCTGGCCGCTCTTGTACATCTTCCGCACCCCCATGGTGCTGGGCTGGGGCAAGCCGGTTCCAATGACCTACCGGAACTTCCGCAAGGGCAACGGTGAAGTGGTGGCCACAATGGCAGGGCCGGCCGTTCAACTGCTGGCAGCCATTGTGTGTCTGGTGTTGCTCATCGTACTCAAGCACGTGGTGCCCGGGGCGGCGGCGGCGCTGGGCCTGACAGAGATGCTGGCCATGAGGATCCCTGTGGAGACGGAGGGAACGCCGAGTATCTTTCCCGCGCTCCTGCTGCTGTATCTGTGCATCCTTGTTAACCTGCTGCTGTTTGTGTTCAACCTGCTGCCCATCCCTTTCCTGGACGGGGGCAAGATCCTGGCGCACTTTCTGCCCTACAACGCGGCCAGGGCGTTTGAGCAGTACAGCCTGTGGATCATGATTGCCTTCTTCTTTGTGGGCTTTTACCTCATCGAGATGATCTTTGGGCCGCTCTTTGCGATCTTCAACGGGCTGCTGAACGCGCTGTAGGGCTAAGCCGGCGCGGCAGGGGATGTATCCTGAAGGCGCACAGAAATGAGCCTCTCGACCTTACGATCCACCCCGCGGCCGCGCGTTTTGAGCGGGATGCGGCCTACCGGCCGGCTTCACCTGGGCAACTACATGGGCGCCCTGCACAACTGGGTGAAGCTGCAGAACGACTACGATTGCTACTTCTTCATCGCCGATCTGCATGCCCTGACGACGGACTACGCCGACCCAAGTCTCCTGAAGCAGAACATTTTCGATGTTGCGGTCGACTTCTTTGCGGCAGGACTGAATCCGGGCAAGAGCGCGGTGTTCATTCAGTCGCATGTGCCGCAGCATGCTGAGCTCCATCTGCTGTTCAGCATGTTCACGCCGCTGGGCTGGCTGGAGCGGGTGCCGACCTACAAGGACCAGCAGGCGCAACTGACGGAAAAAGAACTGAACACCTACGGATTTCTTGGGTATCCGCTGCTGCAATCGGCGGATATCCTGCTGTACCGTCCGGAGTTTGTTCCCGTCGGCGCCGACCAGGTTTCGCACGTGGAGCTGACGCGTGAGGTGGCGCGCCGCTTCAACCAGCTCTATTCGCCCAAGCGGACCACCGTCAGTGAAGCCGGACACGCGGTGACGGAGCCCGACCCTACGCGACTGCTCTTGTCGGAGCCGCAGGTCCTGCTGACGCCGAGCCCGAAGCTGCCTGGTCTGGATGGACGCAAGATGTCCAAGAGCTATGGCAACGCCATTTACATGACGGATGACCGGCTTACCGTCTCCACGAAGCTGGAGTCCATGACGAATGGCGGCCAGCGCCCCACGCAAAAGGATCCCGGCGATCCGGAGATCTGCCCCGTGGGCGACCTGCACCGTGTGTTTTCGCGGCCGGAGATGGACGCTCACATCCGCACAGGCTGCCGCACCGCAGCCATTGGTTGCGTGGACTGCAAGTCCCTGTGCGCGGGATCGATCAACGACTTCCTGGGTCCGTTTCGCGAGTCCAGGGCCGATCTTGAGAGCAAGCCGGATGCCGTGTGGGCTGCCCTGGAGGCGGGAACGCGCAAAGCGACCGCAGCGGCCGAGGTCGTGATGAACGAGGTCCGAAGCGTGATGGGCCTTTCGCGCGATCTGTCGGGTGTACGTCCCGCTCACCGGCCGGAAAAGGTGGGCGCCGACAAGCACCTCTTCACCGCCTACAAGGAGTGGTACGGCCTCGAGCCGGCTCTGCTCACGCGTAACCTGAATAAGGCGTGGAGGAGCGAGATCCTGCCCGCAGAGACGACCTTGAAAGCCGATGGCGAGACAGGCTGGGTGACGCCGAACGGACGCAGGCTGTTGGTCGCCGGGGCTGCGGAGGAGGCTGCCGAACGCGCCTGGCGGCTGCAAGCCAAGCCGAAGTCGTTCGAGTTTCTGGTTCTGCTTTGCTGGGATCGGCAGCTCCGGCTGCACGACTTCATCATCCCGCAGAAGCTGGTGATCGGGCCCTGGGTTACGGCCAAGCGGGCCGCCGGCAAAAGCGACGTCTCCTTCTCCGTCGCCAGCGAGGGGAAGCGGTACTCCCTTCACCTGCCTGATGCCCCGCCGGTAGACATCACCGAGACTGAGTCCACGTACAAGGAACTGTAGATGACGGAAAAGGGTCCGGAGCCCGCAGCGCACGAGAAGTCCCCGGGGCCGGGGACCGGTTCCCCCGGGGGCCTCGCGCCGGGAGCCGTGCCCCCGGAGAGCTTCCAACTCGAGCATCCGCCTGCGCCGCCGGTTCCACCTGAACCAAGGCGGGCCAGGAAGACGGAGTCGGAGGAAGCCTCGCAGTCACCGTTTTCGGTCGCCATCGGCGAGGTCTATAGCGGGCCGTTCGACCTGCTGCTGGACCTGATCCGCAAGCAGAACCTCGACATATACGACATTCCCATGGCGCGCATCACCGCCCAGTTTCTGGAGTACACAAGGCACCTGCAGGCCGTCGACGTCGACAGCGCGGGAGACTTCGTCTACACCGCTTCGCTGCTGATCCATATTAAGAGCCGCATGCTGCTGCCGCGGGAGCCGACCGAGCCGCAGGGCTCGCTGGAAGTGGAAGACCCTCGCCGGGAGCTGGTGGAACGGCTGCTGGAGCACGAGCGGTTCAAATCCGCCGCGCAGATGCTGCAGCAAAAGCAGCAGATCGAGGCCGCCACCTGGACCAAGCCCGGGATGAAGCGATTTCTAAATGACGAAGGCGAGACAACGGTCGAGGGCGAGCGCGAGATCGCGGCCGACACGACCGACCTGATCCGTGTCTTCCGCGAGGTGCTGGAGCGTCTGCGCGAGCGCCCGGTTCATCGCATCGACGCGGAGGCCGTTACCGTCGCGCAGATGATCGACTACGTGAAGCGCCGTCTGCTGCTGGAAGACAAGCCGGTGAGCCTGCGACGGTTGCTCAAAAACACGCGATCCGAGCGCGCGCTCATCTGTACCTTCCTGGCCATGTTGGAGCTGGTACGGCTCCAGGCCATTCTGCTTCGCCAGCCGGACAGCTTTGGGGATATTCTGCTGAAGAAAACCGAGAAGTTTGACGACGTGCTCACGGACGGCACACAGGTACGGGATGACTGGGTTTAAGGGCTGGAATTGGCGCCTTATCAAGGCAGATTGACGCAACGTTCAACGCAGACCGGAGCGTCCTCTGGTCCGTTCCGGCTTTCGCTCTTGCTTGCCTCGCGAAAGCGCCCACGTGCGTAAGACATTTCACTCCCAAGCCCAGGAGGTTTGCTTGCGCCTGCATTCTCTGTCCCTGATTCTCGCCGTGTGCGCGCTGCTCCTGACCGAACCCCTGCCTGCACCCGCACAGGGCCCCCCGGCCGCGCCGCCCGCCTGGCCGATACGGGCAGTAATTGTAACCACCTTCGAGATCGGGGCAGACACGGGGGATGCCCCGGGCGAACTGCAGCTTTGGGTAGAACGCGAACACCTGGATGAGGTGCTGTCGTTTCCCGGCGGTGTACATCCCTTACGCACCAATAAGGACCACACCGTGCTGGCCATGCTCAGCGGGACGACACTGGTGAACGCCACGGCGAGCCTGATGGCCCTGGGGCTGGATCCACGGTTCGATCTGACGCACGCCTACCTTCTGATTAACGGCATTGCCGGCGTCGACCCGGCGGATGCTTCCATCGGATCGGCCGCGTGGGCACGGTTTGTGGTGGGCGATGTCGCGCGGTACATCGACCCACATGATGCGCCGGCGGAGTGGCCCTACGGCTTCTTCCCCATAGGCGCGCATGCCCCGGATCCGGCCGCCGTGCCCCCCAATCCGATTCAGCGGTCCAACCTCTACCCCCTGAACGCCCGCCTGGCGGAATGGGCCTATGCGCAGACGAAAAGTTTGAACCTCGGCGACGATCCCAAGGTGGCCGCCTACCGCGCCGGGATGACGGGCATGCCCAATGCCCAGCGGCCCCCTTTTGTGCTCCTCGGCGACACCTTCGCCTCCGACACCTACTGGCACGGCGCCACGACGACAAAGTGGGCCAACGACTGGGTTCGCCTGTACACGGCGGGTCAGGGCAACTTCGTGATGACCGAGATGGAGGATTCCGGATTCATGGAAGCCGTGGCGCGGCTGGGGGCGATGCACCGCGTGGATCCGCAACGCGTGATGGTGTTGCGGGCGGGCAGCAATTACTCGCAGCCGCGGCCCGGGCATACCGCCGTGGAAAGCGTGACGGCGCCGTACATCGGCACGCGGCTGGCGGTCGAGTCCGCGTGGCTGTGCGGGAGTACCGTGCTGCACTGGCTGCTGGCGCACTGGAATCTTGCCTACGCGCAATCTCCGGGTGATTGACCCGACCCCATCGCCCCGCTCCGAGCAGCAAGTTCTTGCCAGCCTTCGCGATAACGTCGGAATAGGATGAGGGCGTTCTCCGTATTGCGTCTTCAGGGCAGTCATGTTGCTTGCGTACCACGTTGTTGCCCCATGCACGGTGCAAGTTGAGCCTGCCTCAAAGTGAAGTTCATAGGCCATTCATCGTTTCGCCCGGAAAGACGCCTAGCCTGAAAAAGAGCATTCACACTTCAACACCTGAGCGAACACATGGCCTCTCCCGCGACTGACCCCTCGGTACTTGCCGTCTCCGGGCAAGGTTCCATCCTCGATCAAAAGATGTCCGAAAACCCGGCTGGACGCTGGGGAATGATTGCTTTCATTGTGCTGCTGATTGGCGGCGTGATCTATATCGCGACTCGGCTGACGAAAGATCTCTCTGTCGTTCATAACGCTACAGTGTTTCCTTACATTCTGCTCGGAACCGCGTTGGTGATTGCGCTTGGCTTTGAGTTCGTGAACGGATTCCACGACACCGCAAATGCGGTGGCGACCGTGATCTATACGCATTCGCTGGAGCCGCATCTGGCGGTCGCCTGGTCCGGTATCTGGAACTTCATCGGTGTGCTCACCAGTTCGGGCGCGGTCGCCTACTCGATCGTGTCGTTGCTTCCGGTGGAACTGATTCTGAAGGTGAGCTCGGGATCGGGGTTTTCCATGGTCTTCGCGTTGCTCATTGCGGCGATCATCTGGAATCTCGGCACCTGGTGGAAGGGGCTGCCCGCCTCCAGCTCGCATACGATGATCGGTTCGGTGATCGGTGTGGGTCTCGCCAATCAGTTCATGCACGCGCATACGGGCACCAGCGGCGTGGATTGGGAACAGGTCACGAAGGTCTTCAAGGCGCTGATCTTCTCTCCACTGATCGGGTTCGGCGGCGCCATGCTGCTGTTCTTCCTCGCCAAGCGCCTGCTAAAGGATCCCCGGCTATACAAGGCTCCGGAGGGAACGGAGCCGCCGCCGTTCTACATTCGCGCGCTGCTGGTGCTGACCTGCACAGGGGTGAGCTTTGCGCACGGCTCCAACGACGGACAGAAAGGCATGGGCTTGATCATGCTGATTCTGGTGGGCACTGTCCCGACCGCGTATGCGCTGAACCACACGGTGGACCGTGGCTCGGTAACGACCTTCGCGGCTGTCTCGACCCAGGTTGCCGGAAGCTTGCAGAAGTATGAGCAGGGTGCGGCCCCGTTGGGCGATCCAGGGCCGGAGTTGGAGCGTTTTATCTCCGATCACAAGTACCAGCCCCAAACCACGGTCGCGCTGGAGCAGATGGTGACCGATATTCGCAATGAGGCGACAAGTTACGGCTCGCTGGGGAGCGTGCCGCCGGAGATGCAGGCGAACGTGCGCAACCAGATGTACCTCGTGAGCGAGACCTTCCGGTTAATTCCAAAGTTCGGACCGAAGATCGCGCCTGAGGACACGAAGGTGATTGCCAAATACAAAGGTTTTCTGGACAAATCCACAAAGTACATCCCAAGTTGGGTGAAGGTGGCCGTCGCGCTGGCACTTGGGTTGGGAACGATGATCGGCTGGAAGCGGATTGTGGTGACCGTGGGTGAGAAGATCGGCAAATCGCACCTGACCTATGCGCAGGGCGCCTCTGCCGAGTTGATTGCGATGTGCACAATCTATGGTTTCGACAAGATCGGGCTGCCGGTGAGTACGACGCATGTGCTCAGCTCCGGCGTAGCCGGCACCATGATGGCGAACGGCAGCGGGCTGCAGATGTCCACCGTTCGGAACATCGCGATGGCGTGGGTCTTCACGCTGCCCGCGGCGGCGCTGCTCTCCGGGTGCCTGTTCTGGGTATTCAACACGATCGTCGGCGGTCACTGAAGGGCAGATGAGAAGACGGTGCGAGCGGGTCCGGTAACGGGCCCGTTTTGCTGTCGGTGGGTGTTTCGAGCAGGCCGGTTGGTACACTGTGCCCTGCTGACACGATGAGTTTAAAAGCCAAGATCGAAGCAGTGATTTATGCCTCCGAAGAGCCGGTTACGCTGGGGCAATTACTGGGTTTGCTGGGCCAGGAGGCCCAGGCGGAGCTAGATGCTGCGGACGCACTGCAGGGCCAGTTAGCGCTAGGGGCGCCCGAAAGCCTGATGATTCTGCAGGAGGCAGAGTCCGGCGACCCGGACGCGCTGAATGCGGAGACCCTGGGAGTCGAGGTCTTCGCGGTCGCGGTACCCGGTGAAGCTGCAGAATTTGCGGCGGACGCAGACACCCGGGCCTCCGTGGCGGGAGGCCTGATGCCCGGTCCTGGCACGAGTTTGGAAAGTGGACCTGCCGAGACTGAAGGCGAGGAGACCTCCCCCGCGGAGCGCTCGCCTGCTGAACCCTCGCCCACAGATCCCTCGCCCGCGGAGCTGCGCGCCCAGGAGCGGCGGTTGCGCGAGTTTCTCCGTTCCGTGCTGGATGGGCTTGTGGCCGAGTACGCCGATGGTGATCGCGGCCTGGAGATCCGGGAGGTTGCGGGGGGCTTCCGCTTCGCGACCAAGCCGGAGTACCACGACGCTGTCCGTGGCTTTGTGCGGTCGTTGAAGCCGCCGCTGAAGTTGAGCCTGCAGGCGCTCGAGACCCTGGCGGTTGTGGCGTACAAACAGCCGGTCACCGCGCCGGAGGTATCGGAGATCCGCGGCGTGGACTCTGGGGGTGTTCTGGGCAATCTGGTTTCCCGCAAGCTGGTGGCAACGGCGGGCCGCAAACAGGTGATCGGACGGCCAATTTTGTATAAGACCACAAAGGAGTTCCTGCTGCGCTTTGGCCTGAAGGACTTGAGCGAGCTTCCCAGCATCGAAGAGTTCGAGCGCCTGGCCTCCGACATGAATGAGGCCGTGCAGGAGGAGATTCCCATGCCGGAGCGGCTGGATGAGATGAGGCCCGCCGGGGCTGTGGGGGATGCCGCCCGCGCGGTAGAACCCATGCGCAACGAGCACGTGGCTCAGGCGGACGGCGTTCCGGATGAGCAGGGCGACGCGGAGCGACTGACGTCCGCTCCGGACGAACCCGGCGAGTTCACCGGGGATGAGACCGTGAGCCCTGCGGACAACGCGAATATTGACGGCCGCATGTCGGGTGTGCCGCCGACCTACGATCAGCCCGAAGCAGCGGTCGACTCCCCTGCCCTGGATGCCGAAGTGCAAGCTGGGGAACAGATCGGGAACGCCGGGAGGAACGAGTAATGGCCGACTATCCTGTAAGCCCGGCCGAGGTGCCGGATACCGTTCCGGAAGAGCGCGCAGACTTCGAGGCGACACCCGAGGGCGACAACGAGTTCAACCCGGATCAACCGCTGCCGGGTCCGGGAAAGATGCCCGCCCCGCCACAGCGTCCGCGCGGGAACGAGCCGCATCCGGATGCGGAGATCCGCCCAGCTCTGGGCGAGTGAGGCGCTTGCCCTCTGTTTTGTACCCGTCGCCAGGACGGTGTCCGCGAGGCGTCCTCCCGGCGTATCGGTTCAGTGTGACGTGCTGTATTGCGTACACTGGCAGGGCATGAAATCTTCTCTCCCTCTCTGCATCCTTGCGACTGCGCTCTTTTGCTCCTTTCCTGTTCTCGCACAAACGTCCGGTTCGCCCATCACGCTTGCTGTCGACCTGACCGACGCTCCCCGCCGCATCCTCCACGCGACGGAAACCATCCCCGCCAGGCCGGGACCCATGACGCTGCTGTACCCGAAGTGGATTCCGGGCGAGCACGGTCCGACGGGCCCCCTCGAGAACCAGGCAGGATTCCTACTCACCACCAACACCGGCGAGCGCGTGAAGTGGAAGCGCGATCTCGTGGACATGTACGCGTATCACATCACCGTGCCCGCGGGCGCGACCTCCCTTACCGCAAAGATGGACTTTCTCGCGACAGCCGCCGCTTCAGGCTTCTCGGCGGGCGCCAGCACGAGCGCGAACCTGGCGTTGCTTAGCTGGAACGAGGTGATCGTGTACCCCGCAGGCGCGCAGGCTGCTGACGTGATGGTGACACCGTCACTGATCGTGCCGGTGGGATGGCACTTCGGCACAGCGCTCGAGAACGCCGGTGGCGGGTCTGCAGAGAAGCCGAACTTCAAGACGGTGTCGCTGGAGCAACTGATCGATTCGCCGGTGCTCGCGGGTCGGTGGTTCAAGGAGATCCCGCTCGCCCCGGACATCCGGCCCGCGCACTTTCTCGACCTGGCCGGCGACGGGCCCGAAGACATCGCACTCTCCCAGGAGCACATTGACGAGTTCTCAAGATTGATCCGCGAAACGGGCGCGCTGTACAAGTCGCGTCACTACGGGGCGTATCACTTCCTTGTGACGCTGAGTGATCAGGTGGCGCACTTCGGTCTGGAACATCACCAGAGTTCGGACGACCGCGTGGACGAGAAGACCTTCACGGACGACAACGCGTTCATCGCGAACGGCCTGCTGCTTCCGCATGAGTTTACGCACTCGTGGAACGGCAAGTACCGTCGCCCGGCAGGGCTGGCCACAGGGAACTATCAGGACCCGATGAAGGGCGATCTGCTGTGGGTGTACGAGGGGCTGACGGAGTATCTGGGCGATGTGCTGGCCGCGCGCTCCGGCATCTGGAACCCGGCCATCTACCGCGACCGGCTCGCCACGGTCTGGGGTCAGTACAACGATGCGCGTTCCGGCCGCGAATGGCGTGACCTGCAGGATACCGCCACCGCCGCCCAGATTCTGTACTCCGCCGGCGGACCCTACGACAACTGGCGTCGCGCGGTGGACTACTACGACGAAGGCGAGTTGTTGTGGCTTGAGGTAGATTGCACGATTCGGCAGAAGACCGACGGCAAGAAAAGCCTCAACGACTTCGTGGCGCTCTTCCATGGGCTCGGCGGCAACACGGCGCCAAAGGTGGTCCCGTACACCTTTGACGATATAGTGACGGCACTGAACACCGTTGTGCCGAACGACTGGGCGGTCTTCCTCCGCTCGCGCCTGGATGCGAACGAGAAGACTGCGCCGGAGACGCCGGGGCTGAACACTGTGTCCGGCTACAAGCTCGTCTACAGTGAAAAGCCCGCCTACTGGTCACAGTTGATGGAGTCTGAGGGGAATGCGATTGATGCCCGTTTCTCGCTCGGCCTCGTTGCCTCGAACACAGGGGCAGTTGGGGATGTCCTCATCGACAGCCCGGCGTATAAAGCGGGGCTGGCACCGGGCTTCAGCATCGTTGCGGTCAATGGACGTGCGTTTCAGGTGCCCTTGCTGCATGCCGCGATACAGGACGCTAAAGGGCATGGAGCGCCGATCGAGCTGATCGTGGCGAACACCGGGTATTACAAGGTGATCCGCCTTGACTACCATGACGGCGAACGATACCCGCAGCTTGAGCGTGTACAGGGCAGCAAGGATGTTCTGGATGACATCCTTGCGCCGATGATCGCGCCAAAGAAGTGATCAACTTCCGGTGGCTGGTTGTTGGTTGCTCGTTCCTGGTGGCGCTGTTCGTTCGTTCGATGCCGTCATCCTGCATGCAGTGAAGGATCTCTGTATTCCGCCCGGCAGCTTCGGCTGCTCACGGCGAAGACAGAGATCCCGCGCGTTGCTCAGCATGACGGCGTATGAACACCAACAACCAACACCCAGCAACCAGCAACCAGCAACCAACAACCAGCAACCCTACTGCCCCCGCTCGCTCTCCTGAATAAACGCCGCCGTGCGGTCGTGCAGATCATGCAGCGCCTGGTCGTTCACGTACACCATGTGACCGGTGGGGAAGAACTTGTACTCGATGTTCTTCTGCAGCGGAGCGGGGATGGGCAGGTGCTTCATCTCATAGGTTGCGGCGAAGTACAACGTCCCCAGATCGAAGTAGCCGCCCATCAAAAGCACATGCATGTGTGGGTTCACCTTCAACGTGTACGCGAGATCAGGCATGACGTTGGTGAAGGTGCCATCCCAGTCCGCTCCGCCACCCGGCGGACGATGGTGCATATCCCAGTTGAAGCCGGGCTCGCGCGCACTGGTCTTGTATGTCAAATCACGGCCGAAGTGCAGAGTCTCATGGGCGTAGGTATTCTGCGCTGCGAGGATGGCAGACTCTACTGATTCGGTGAACGGGTCGTAATCCGCTTCTTTCTGTAGCGGATCCATCACCGGCCCTTCATAGCGCGAGTCGAGACGCCCCGTGGTGAGCTCGGAACCTTCCTGCAAAAACTTGGAGAACTCGCCACCGGTGAGGCGAAGGTTGGCCTTGATCCACGTGGCCGCGGGCACGCCGGTATAGCTCTCCAGCTTTGCGGCTACGGAGGTCTTCCTCCCCGGATCAAGGTCGGCACCCGCGATCAGCGCAGAAGCGTAGTCCGTAAGCGCAAACTGTTCCACCTCATGAATCCAGGGCTCAAGGGTGGCCGGCTGATTCGCCACCTTGTGGTGGAACCATGCTGTCGCGGCGAAACTGGGCAGCGCCAGGAAGAAGCCATTCTCATTGCCGGGGTTGGCGTCCGAACCGTCTGCACTGTTCTCAAAGCTCAAAATCTGGCTAAGGAACACGATGCCGTTCAGGTCGACGCCATGCTGCTGCAGCCTGGCGCCGAGGGCGGCATCCCGCGTTGTGCCGTAGCTTTCCCCGAACAGGTAGCGAGGCGAGGACCAGCGATTGTATTTGGTAAGAAAGCGGCGAATGAAGCGGTCAAAGGCAGCGGCATCCTGGTCGATCCCGTAGAAGCTCTTGAATGCGTCCTTACCCTGCACGCGGCTGTAGCCGGTACCGGGTGCGTCGATGAAGACCAGATCGGCGGCATCGATCAACGACTGCGGATTGGGCGCGATGCGATACGGTCCGCCTACCGGATGCTGCAGATCAGGGATCTCCACGCGCACCGGCCCCAACGAGGTCATGCGCAGGTACATCGTCGCCGAACCCGGGCCGCCGTTGTAGAAGAACATGATCGGACGCTTGCCGGTGTCGGCGCCTTTGGCAAAGTAGGCCGTGTAGAACATATGCGCCGTGGCGGGCTGGTCTTCCGGCTTGGCGGGCACGTCGATTGCAGCGTCCGGCAGGTACTTGCCATCGAGCGCGAGCATGGCGTCCTGCGGATCCGTGGAACCCACCCCGAGCATGCCGGCGACGGCGGTGTAGACGACCGTCCTGCCCGAGGCCAGGACGACCGAGGCCTCCGTCGTGCTGTCGGCCGGGAGAGCACTCACATTCTTTCTGTCCGGCGCGGGCTCTACCGTGGTGGTTGTGGTGGTCTTCTCGGCCGCGCCCGGATGCTGCGCAAACGCAATGGGAAAAGCCAGGGCGGTGAGCGTGGTTATGCCGGCTAGAAGACGCAGAAATGGTTCCGAAGCCATGAGGCGAAGGGCTCCTTCTTTGCTGAAGAGGATGTGATTACTGTACGCGAGAGACCGCCACACGGTCCGAGGTTTCCGTTCGGGCGGTTCCTCTTGATCTCCCGGGGCCACTCAAGCAGTCCGCATGCTCGGCAGCGCGAGCGCCAGCGCCTCGTCCACGCTCCCGGCGACCAGCAGAGCCCCGCGGTTTCCTCGCAGCATGCCCTCTGTCTCACACACTTCGAGAAACGCAAGCATCTTGTCATAGAAGCCAGCGACGTTGACCAGCACCACCGGCTTTGCGTGCAGCTTCAGCGTCTGCCAGGCAAGCACTTCGAACAACTCCTCAAAGGTGCCAAACCCGCCAGGAAGGATCACGAACGCATCCGCGAGTTCCCCCATCAGACGCTTGCGTGTGTGCATGGTGTCCACCACATGCAACTCCTGGACTCCCTTGTGAGCGATCTCTTTGTCGACGAGCACGTGCGGGATCACGCCGACAACATGGCCGCCGCCCCTAAGCGCAGCATCCGCCACCGCGCCCATCAAGCCGATATCGGCGCCGCCGTAGATGAGCCCGATCCCGTGTTGCGCAAGTAATTGCCCGAGGGCCCGGGCTGCCTCGCGGTACTCCGGGCGCGCGCCCTCCGCAGCGGCACAAAAGACTGCAATCTTTGGTCCTTGTTGTTGGTTCTCCATGCCTTCAGCATAGCGGGGCGAGTGGTGGACGATGTTTCGGGAAACCTCGTGAGGTTCTAGAGAAGAGCCTTTACGAACTGCGGTTCAAGCTCCCGGTCAGGACCGAAATGTTGCTCTGCGAATCGCAGTGCGTCGGCTTCGCGTTGGCCGCGAAGAGAGTCGTCCGTGAGCAGTTGCACGATGGCCGCCGCGAACGACCCGGCATCGTCGGCCACGCTGACCGCCTCAGGCGCCCAGGCTTCCAGGCCCTCGATCCCCGTCGCGGTGGATACGATGGCCTTCCCGAAACCGAGCGCCTCCAGCAGCTTGATCTTGATGCCGGTGCCCAGCAGCAACGGCACCAGGCAGACCGCGGCGCGCGCATACTCCTCTTCCAGAGACGGGACCTTTTCCAGCAACTCAACGCCGAGCGATTCGAGATGTACGGCGCGTTCGCCTGCATCGATTGCCAGGCCTACCGTGCCGGCGATGGCCAGCGTGGCTCCCGGAACCTGCGCACGCACGCTGGGCCAAACGGCTTCGAGGAGGAACTGGAGACCGGTGCGATTGGGAGCGATGTTGGAGCCGACGAAGAGACAGCGCCCGGCGATCACCGCCTCCGGATCGAGCCTTCGCGCATGCAGCACAACCGGCGTAACCACAACGCTTGCGCCCACGCGCGAACGCACCTCCTCGGCCTCGCGCGGCTGCGACGCGAGCACGGTGTCTGCGCCTGACAGCCAGTGCATCTCCTCAGCCTCCGTGATTGCGGGCATATCCAGTGGTGTTCCGCTCTCCGCAAAGCGCCGCGCGCGGGCCGAGAGAAGATCGTGCATCAGGATGGCGCTGCGCCGGGCTCCGAGCCGCCGGTCATGGAACAACGGACCCCACAGGCAATAGTTCCCAATGACGGCGGTCGCCGCGGCCCTCTCCGTTTCGCGAACGGCCATCTCACATTCCGCGGGCGTGGGCGGCGTGAGATCCCAGGCCCCGGTATACAAGGCAGGGCCGTAGAGACGGTCCAGGAGCTGCTGCAGGGGTCGCATCCAGGGCCTTCGAGCGGCCAATCGCGAAAGGGCCCGGGCCCAGGCCTTCGGGCGAAGCGGAAGAAGGTACAGCGACCCAAAACGCAGGTAGCCGGGAAGGCGCAGCGCAATGCCCTCCGGCACCGGGGCCACGGCGCGAAAGAATAGCCGCGGCGACCGGCTATAGGCCGTCGTGGCAACCAGTGTCACGTCCGCACCCTGAGCCTGCAACAGGCGCAGCAGACCGAAGATGTAGGTTGTGCTGCCGCTCCGTTCATGAATCACCGGATCCCGCGTCAGGAACACGATGCGGTTCTTTCCCGCGGGGCGGGCGGAGGGCGTAGGCATCGGTCTGATTGTAGCGAGGCCTGGGAGATGCACATCGCGAGCGCAGAACACGCTTCCGCGCTCGCGACGGCTGCAGGGGTTAGCTGATGACCAGCGTATTGCCCTTCAGGACAGCGCTGACCTTGGTGATCACCGCGCCCGGCGCACCCTGGGAGGTGCCGCTTACGGCAACGATCTCGGCGCCCTCCTGAAGCTGCATAGGCAGGCTCTTCCCTGCCGGGATGGTGTACTGCTGTTCCCCGGACTTCAGCACGACCGCGTTGCCGCCATCGTTGCGAATGCTGAAGCGGATCATCTTGCCCGTGGGTGGCTGGTCGGTGCTTCTGCGGTGATGAAAGGGGGCAGGCGGCGCCGCATAGGAGCTGTCGGCGGTGGAGACGGTAAGCAGGGTAGCCATGGCGATTGCGAAGATGCGACGGTGCATAAGATTGACCTCTTCTTCTGGCGTTGGGTGCTCCGGCTGCCATGGTTCAGCCCGAGGCCAATTGCCACCCCGGTATACGCAGCGGATCGCGAAAGGTTCGGGCTGTTCACACGTTTTCCTTCGATCTTCTTTGCGAATCTTTTTGCGTCCTCCGCCCCGTTTTGCAGCGTTCTCTCTTTAACAGCCCTAGCGTGGCAGCCGTAGAATGGAGGTGTGGCAGATCTCCTTCAAAACATGAATCCGCAGCAACAGGAGGGCATCACGTCCGTGGACGGCCCGGTGCTGCTGTTGGCCGGTGCGGGCTCAGGCAAAACCCGCGTGATCACGCACCGTATTGCCTATCTGATCGAACAGCGTGGTGTTGCACCGGACTCGATTCTCGCGGTCACCTTTACGAACAAGGCCGCGAAGGAGATGGAAGAGCGCGTCAGCAAGATCCTCGGACATACAACACTGGCGAAGCCGACGCTCGCGACGTTTCACTCGTTTTGTGTGCGCATGTTGCGGCGCGATATCGAAGCGCTGCGCGTCAACGGCAAGGGCCTGACCAGAAGCTTTGCGATCTACGACGAAACCGATCAGCAGGCTGTGGTGAAGTCTGCGTTGAAGCGGCTTGGCGTCGACGACAAGCAGTTGAAGCCGCGCGTGGCGCTGGGCCGGATCTCCTGGGCGAAGAACCACATGATCGATCCGCAGGAGTACTTCCTAGCCTCGACGAATCCAATGGAGGAGAAGATTGCGCACATCTTCAAGATCTACCGCGAGGAACTCTTCAAGGCGAACGCACTGGACTTCGACGATCTGCTGCTGGAAACTGTGCGCCTGCTCAAATCCAGTGCTGAGGTGCGGGAGCGCTACAACCGCAAGTATCGCTATCTGCTGATCGACGAGTACCAGGACACCAATCGTCCGCAGTATGAGTTGATGAAGCTTCTGGGCTCGCACGGCAACGTGTGCGTAGTGGGTGACGAGGACCAGTCCATCTACTCCTGGCGCGGCGCGGACATCAAGAACATCCTCGACTTCGAGAAGGACTTCCCCAACGCACGCATGGTGCGCCTGGAGCAGAACTACCGCTCCACGCAGGTGATCCTGGAAGGCGCCAGCGCCGTGGTGGCGCAGAACACGCAGCGCAAGGGCAAGAACCTGTGGACCTCACGCGAAGGTGGATCGCTGATCGGGCTGTATGAAGCGCCGGACGGCGAAAGTGAAGCGATCTTTATCGCCGACCGCGTGAACAGCTATCTGAAGAAGGCCGGCGAAACCGAAGACCTGCCGCGCTGCGCCGTGCTGTACCGCACCAACTCGCAGTCACGCCTGGTGGAAGAGGCCCTGCGACGGTATGGCATTCAGTACCACATGGTCGGTGGCTTCAGCTTCTATGACCGCGCCGAGGTAAAGGATCTGCTGAGCTACTTGAAGCTTGTGCAAAACCCGCATGACTCGATTGCCCTGCAGCGTGTGGTGAATTCGCCACCGCGCGGCATCGGCAAAACCACGATGGACACGCTGGAGCGCATGGCGCTCGGCACAGGCCTGAGCACGTGGGATGCGATTGGTCGCGCCATGCAAGACAAGCTCTTGCCCGGGCGTGCCTTGATGGCTCTAGCCAACTTCCGCAAGCTGATTGAAGATGCGCGCGCGATGGTGCAGCTCGATGGCGTGGGGCTAGCTGAGAAGCTGAGCGCCGATGTAAGCGGTGGAGACCCCGGAGAGCCAGCACTCGCCGGAGCGGATGCTCTCTCGGACCCGGATGCATTGCCGTCTGCCGAGTCGGACGCCGCAACGGAGGACGACAGCTTTGACTTCGGCTTCGGTTTCGCCGAAGAAGCGCCTGCGCCCCCCACGGTGAAGGCCAACGACGCCAATGCAGCCTTCGATACCAGCTTCAACTTCGGCTTCGACTTTGGACCGAGTGAAGAGATCTCCACGGTGGCCGCGGAGAACGCGGTGCTGAAGGACGCCGACGTGGACCCCACGGCTGGCTTCAATCCGTTTGCGCCGGTGCCGCTCAAGCAAACGGCCGCCGATCGCATTCGCGAGCAGAACAACGCTCGGCTCGATCGCATCGTGGCCGCCCAGGGTGGCGATCGCGAGGCGGCCAACGAGGCGGACGAACGCGCCTTCCGCAAACCCGGCGATCCTGCCACTCTGCCTGAGTTGATCAAGTTCCTGAACGATCGCTCCGGCTACATCCGGGCGCTGGAAGAAGAAGGCACGCCGGAGGCTTTCAGCCGGATCGAAAACCTGAAGGAACTCGCCAACGCAGCGCAGGACGCGACCTCGCGCGGCGAAAGCCTGGCAGAGTTCCTAGACCACGCTGCGCTGGTCAGCGACGCCGACCAGTACTCGGCCGAGGCGCGTGTCACATTGATGACGCTCCATGCGGCCAAGGGCCTGGAGTTTCCGCTGGTGTTCCTCGCCGGCATGGAGGAGGGCCTGTTTCCGCACTCGCGCACGCTCACCGATCCGACGCAGATGGAGGAGGAGCGCCGGCTGTGCTACGTGGGCATGACGCGCGCCATGGACACCCTGATCCTGTCGCGTGCGCGGTATCGCCGCCGTTACGGCAGCGATATGCCCGAGTCCAGCGTGGCTTCGCGCTTTTTGGAGGAGATTCCGTCCAAGCTGGTCGAGGATCTCGGCTCACCGGGATTCGGCGGGCAGCGTGATGAGTACGGCGGGTACCGGTCCGGCTTCAGCGGCAGCCCTTATGCGACGCCGTATCCTCAAAAGCGGCGCTTCGCCGCTGGCGACGACGACGGGGGCGAACGGCACTACTCCTATGAGGACGAAAGCCAGGAGCCAGGCGGGATCGGGGCACGCCAGTACGCTTCGCAGCGGTTCGCGTCGAGTAAATCGGGCCCGGGAGCCGGAGGCGGCGATCGCACAGCCGCGTTCTTCGGCAAGGGTGGGAACGGCAGCTCGGGGGTCGGCAAGGGACCTGGCGGGAGCGGCAGCGGGCACCAACTGGGCGACAAACGCTACCCAGGCCGCCCCAAGATGGACATTCCTTCCCCGACCGGGCGCACCGGCCTGGGCAAGAATACCCGGGTCAGGCACCCGAAATACGGCGAAGGGATGATCGTCGGACGAGAAGGGGACGGCGATGACGCGAAGATTACTGTATCCTTTACAGGGCACGGTGTGAAAAAGCTGGTGGAGAAGTTCGCCCAGCTCGAGCGGTTGTAAGTCAGATCGTAGGCGCGCCGGCACAGGATTCAGGCAGCACCCAGCAGCAACGGCAGAGCTAAGCTCACCGCAAATCAAAGGATCAGGAAGACCCACCATGGCAAACACCACCAAGATCACGGACCGCGTCGAACGCAAGAAGCTCAAGCGCGCCGCCCGCAAGAAGGCAGCCCCCAAGACAGCCCGTACCTGGGCACGCGGCGAACACAAGCAGAAGGTGAAGAAGCTCTCGCGCGGTCAGTCCAAGCGGTAGTTCACTGCAGAAGTCCAGAAGAGGAGGCCTTCGGGTCTCCTTTTCTGTTTCTGCGGTAGGCTGTTGGGCATGATTACCGCCCTTCTGTTTGCGGCAGTCCTGCCCCTTTCCGGCACCGCGGTGGACTGGTCGCAGGTCGACATCAACATGAGGAAACTCGACTCCGCGTTGGCGCCCGCTACGCTGTCTGCGCGAGAGGTCAAGGCGATCCGCCCTCATCTGATCCATTCCTTGGGCGAAGCGTGGCCAGGCTGCGGGAGTGGGGCAGATAACTTCTTTTTCTATCGCACGCCACTGGGTCCGGACGTGCTGAAGGTGGAGGGTGGGCCGGGCGGCTGCCGCGGTGGCCAGGGCTCCAACGGCGCGCTTTGGCTCATCCGGCGACAGGGTCCCACCTGGCAGGTACTCGCCTCTCCGGCCGACGGCTTCAGTGGATGGGGACTCGGCCTACAATCTCATCGCACTCAGGGCCTTCCTGACCTGGTCGTAGGGTGGCACATGGGTGCGGACGACTTTACGCTCAGTTACTTCCGCTTCGATGGGCACCGCTACCACAGGATCTCCGGCATGGATTTCAAGCCTTGCAACCGCCAGACCGAGACCTATTGCTTCGCGGATGGCCAGCGCGCACGGAACACGGGGGCGCGTTACTAAACACCACATCCCCTCTCACGGCAGCGGCGCGGTTGCCGCGCCTACAAACGAATCGGCGCACCCGTAGTACATCCACCACCTGCCGCGGAAGATCACAAGCCCCTCGGCGAACGTCGTTCCGGCGGCATACTGCCCACTGCGCTCAAACGGCAGGCTCGGCGAAAATACCGGCTCCGCGGTGCGGGCGAGGAGTTTGGCTGGATCCTGGGCAGAAAACAATGCCTCCTCCACGCTGTAGGTTCCGGGCTGCAGGCGCGCATCGCCCGCGGGAGGCGTCGCATTCTTGGCGTTGTACAGCAGGACAACGCCTTGCGGCGTCATCACCGGCGGTGGTCCGGTCTCCGGGAACCCGCTATCCGCCCTCCCCGGCCTGGCGCGCAGAAGGACGGTGGGTTTCCCTGGCGCGTCTTCGACGGGGATCCAGTGGATGAGATCGGTCGACGTGGCCAGCCTGACCTGGATCTCACCCCAATACATCCAGTACCGCCCGTTGAGGCGCGCGGCCACAAGTTTGTCTCCCCTACGTTCGCTGAGGATGCCTGCGGACTTGTACTTCAGGTTGTTGTAGCGGCCGCCAAGCGCGCCGTAGAAGGCGGGGCCGTGCTTGACCCAGTAGGTCAGATCCGTGGAGGTGGCGATCCCCACGGAGTACGTCTGGCGGTCGCGGGACCATTGGGTGTACGTCAGCACGTAGCCGCCTTCGGGCGACTCAACCAGGCGCGGATCCTCGACGCCGCCGGGGACCTCGCGGCTGCGCTGGTCATCGTCTGCCGGGTACAGCACAGGTTCCGGCATCTGGTCGAAGTGCAGGCCATCGGCGCTCACCGCCAAACCGAGCCGCGACACATGGCCGCCGATCTGCATGGTGCCGGAGTCGTCCTCCGCACGGTACAGGACATAGATCTTGCCGTCCCGGACGATAGCGGCCGGGTTAAAGGTGTGCAACGCCTCCCAGTGGACGTCCTTGGCGGTGATCGGGTCACGGAAGAGGGCGCCGGGCTGAGGACGAAGGACAGGTTGGTCGGCCACGCGGGTCCACGGCCCGATCCAGGCCGCCGTCCCGGTGGGCTTTGACCCGGTCTGTGCGTTGGCCGCCGCGCTGACCGCTGAGCTTCCGAACAGCACGGAGAGCAGGAGGTTAGCGAGTGCGACTCTCATGAAAGCGGAGCGAAGGGTGCGGACATACATTCGGGACGGATCCTCGCCGGTCAGGGGCCCGGTTGCTCTCGCTGCACGACAGTCGAGAGTCACTGAGGGCCGCCGCTGAAGTTTTGCATACAATCGCTGTAACTGTATCTTCACGATCCTGCGCACGAGGACAGACCACCTGCCCCGCCAAATCTTTGCTACCAAGTCCATCGACAAACTGATCAGCGAGAGCGAGCGGCCGGAACACGCGCTGAAGAAAACGTTGGGTCCCGTCTCGCTCACGGCGCTGGGTATCGGGGCGGTGATCGGTTCGGGCATCTTCACGGTGATCGGAACGGCCATTGGCGGCAACCCGGCGCAGACCGCAGCCCTTTCCGAGTCGCCCGTGATCGACCTTGTTCTGGGCCTGCTGCATGGCACAGCAGGACACGTGGCCGGTCGTCCTGGCGCGGGGCCGGCTCTGGCGCTTTCGATGGTGCTGGTGGCCATCGTGTGCGCCTTCACCGGCCTCTGCTATGCGGAGCTGGCCAGCATGATCCCGATCGCTGGTTCGGCCTACACCTACACCTACGCCACCCTGGGCGAGCTTGTGGCATGGATCATCGGCTGGGATCTCATCCTGGAGTATGCCTTTTCCAACATGAGCGTCAGCGTGGGCTTCGCGGCGCATGTGGTGGATCTGTTGGATTGGCTCGGCATTCATCTCAATCCTCGCTGGCTCTCCCCGGCGTACCTGCCCCTGGGTCTGCAGGACCTCGCCGGACATGACATCTATAAATCCGGGTGGCACTTCGGCTTCAACATTCCCGCCTTTCTGATCGTCATCCTCTTGACGGTAATCCTTGTGCGAGGCATTCGCGAGTCTGCCCGCACCAACAACATTATGGTCCTGATCAAAATCATCGCGATCATGGCCTTCGTGCTGGTCGGTCTCCGGTTCATCCATCCGGCGAATTACCATCCCTTCTCGCCCAACGGCTGGAGCGGTGTGCTGGCTGGCGGATCAATCATCTTCTTCACGTATATCGGCTTTGATTCGGTTTCCACGGCCAGCGAGGAGTGCCGGGACGCGCAACGCACCGTGCCGATCGGCATCGTCTCTACCCTGATTGTCTGCACGGTCCTGTACGTTGCCGTGGCGCTGGTTCTAACCGGCATCGTGCCCTGGACGACGGTGATCGGCGATGCTGCCCCGGTCGTGAACGCGCTGAAGCGGCTCACTGCAGCCACCGGCAGTCCGCTGCTGCACTGGACGCGGCTCTTTGTTCTGCTCGGCGCGATCATCGGCATGATCTCCTCCATCCTCGTGTTCCAGCTTGGGCAGGCGCGGGTCTGGTTCGCGATGAGCCGCGACCGCCTCTTGCCGGATGTCTTCTCAAAGGTCCATCCCCGCTATCGCACACCGGCATTTGCGACCTGGATCGCGGGCATTCTCGTTGCCATTCCGTCTGGGCTCTTCGATGTGGGCACCCTTGCCGAGCTGTCCAACATCGGCACACTGTTTGCCTTTGTGCTCGTGTCCATCGGCGTCCTTGTGCTGCGCAAGAAACAACCGGAACGGCCGCGGGGCTTCCGGCTCCCCGGCGGACCGGTCTTCCCCGTGCTCAGCGTGATCTTCTGTGTGCTTCTCATGGCAGGACTTCCCATGCGCACCTGGGAGCGATTCTTTGTATGGTTGATTGTTGGGCTTTGCGTCTACTTCCTGTACAGCCGCAAGCGCAGCGAGTTTTACCATTCCTAGTCAGCTCACCCGAATTCGGTTGTCTGCATCGGACCGAACCGTGAGTGCCGATGCTCAAGGACCTCAGCTTTTCCTTGACTGCGACGGCGTCTTGGCCGACTTCGAGTGGGCTGCCGAACAGATCTTTAGCATGCCGTCCTACGAAGCGCAGATCAAGCTGGGCCAGCAACGCTTCTGGCGAACGTTGCGCAGGCAAGAAAACTTCTATGGCAGCCTCCCTTTAATGCCAGATGCACGTACGCTTTTCGACGCCGTGGCTCACCTACGTCCCGTGATTTTGACCGGCTGTCCGCTGGGTGGGTGGGCCGAGTCACAGAAGCAAGGATGGGCGGCCGAGCACTTTCCGGGGACCCGCATCATCACCTGCATGGCACGCGAAAAGCGCCGATACCTGAAGCCCAGGGACGTGCTGGTGGACGATAACCCGAAGTTCCGCGATCTTTGGGAAGAAGCGGGAGGAATCTTCGTCCACCACACGTCTGCGGCCCACAGCCTCAGAGGGCTCCAGTCGCTGGGAGTCCTCTGAGCCTGAGTGCGGCAGCATCGGTTTGTCTTTGGGCAATCGCTCGCTACGCGACCCCAGTCCTGGAGTCGGACACATCAGGTCGCAGGCGTTTGTACAGGAGACCCAAGCCGATCCCGGAAGCGAGTAAGACCAGGCTTGCCGGCTCCGGGGTGGGGCTGAGCGTTCCATCGTTTGCCTGCTCGTAGCTACCGCCAGGCAAGAAGACTCCGGACGAATAGCCCAGACACGTAGCCGTGACTGTACAGACGGATCCGCCCTGGAAGCCGGCGAGGGTCGCGTCCGGCAGGAGCAGCTCGTAAGTATACCCGTCCTGACTGTCCGTGAACTCCGCCAAGTACACTCCGTCGATTGGCTGGTTGTAGTCGGGTTGCGTGAAGGTGGCGTCCACGATCCCATTCTGGCTCAAGGTGAAGAACGAGCTTTCGACCTGTCCCACCGTCGTGTCGATGGAAACGATCCCCTGAGCGGTGTAACCGTCGTTTAGATCTGACGAGAGATTAAAGTTGGTAATGGTGTCGGCGTGAGCTGCAAGCGAAAAGGGCAGCAAGACATGGGCAGCGAATAACGAAGCGCGCATAAGGGATTCCTGGATGAGATAAGCGGGTCATCAGCGACACCGACGCGGATCCTGGTTGGGCATCCGTGCGGCGCAACTGAGCCTTACTTGCTCTATCGGCAGGCAGCGGCAAACCTTTATGTCCTAAGTTCGGACGTTAGTGCGCGGCCATCTGCTCCGGGTCCACCTTGGCGCTCTTGGGTGGCAGGCGCATGATCCACACCAGCGGCGAAAGCAGCAGGATGGTGCAGGCGAGGATCAGAAACGCATTCTTGTATGCCAGCATTGCGGCCTGCTGCTGCATAAGGCCATAAACCTGCGCCATGGCAAGCGGTTGCGCCGCATCGAGCGCAGTGTGGGTGGCGCTGGCGAAACGGCTCACGTACGCCGAGATAGCGAACCCCCCGGCGCTGATGTTTGAGGCCAGCGCGAGCTGGTTGACCTGGGAGGAGCGGGCCAAAAAGGTGGTCAGCAGGGCCGTGCCGGCCGAACCGCCGATGTTACGCGCAAAGTTGGAGAGCGATGAGATCTGGTTGCTCTTCTCCCGCGGAACCCCAACGTAGTTCAAGGTGCTGATCGGAATGAAGATGAACGGCAGGCCGATCACCTGGAGCATGCGCCACAGCGTGACGGTTCCGAAGGAGCTGTACAGGTCCAGGCGTGTGAGGTTGTAGAGCCCCGCCGCAACGGCCAGGTAGCCCATCATCACCATGAGCCGTGGATCGCCCTTGCCCAGCGTGCGCCCGGCGATGGCCATCATCAGCATCATCACGAAGCCTGCAGGGGACAACACCATGCCCGCGCGTTCCGCTGTATAGCCCAGCAGGGTTTGCAGGTACTGAGGGATGAGCACGGTCGAGCCGAAAAGGACCATGCCCAGGATGACTTGCAGAAAGACCGCCGTGCCGAAGTTCCGGTTTTGCAGCAGCTTGAGATCGACGATGGGGTCCGGATGGTTCCATTCCCAGAACGCGAAGAAGATCAGGGTGCAGATCGCCATTATGGCGGTGAGCTGGATCATCCCGGAACCGAACCAGTCCTTTTCCTGGCCCTTATCCAGCGTGAACTCAAGCAGCCCCACGCCCACCGCCACCGCCAGTAGCCCGATGAAGTCGACTGGGTCGCGACGCCTGGTGCGGGCCGTGATCTCCGGTGGGTCCTCGACCATGCGGTTCGATAAGTACAGCGACAGCAGACCGACCGGTAGATTGATGAAGAAGATCCAGTGCCAGTTGTAGTTGTCCGTGATCCATCCGCCCAGGGTCGGGCCGATTGCCGGGGCGACGACGACCGCCATCCCGTAGAGCGCAAAGGCTTGTCCGCGCTTCTCGATCGGAAAGGTGTCGGCGAGGATGGCCTGCTCGCTGGGCGCCAGTCCGCCGCCCCCCAGGCCCTGCAAAATGCGGGCGAGGATCAGGAACGGCAGCGTGGGCGCGAGCCCGCAAAGGAGGGAGCAGCCGGTGAACACAACCACGCAGGTCATGTAGAAGCGCTTGCGGCCGATGCGATTCGAGAGCCAGCCGGAGATCGGGAGAATAACGGCCGAGGAGACCAGGTAGCTGGTCAGCACCCAGGTAGCCTCCTCCTGCGAAGCCCCGACCGAGCCGGCGATATGCGGCAAGGCCACGTTCGCAATGGAGGTGTCGAGGACCTCCATAAACGTGGCCAGGGTGACCGTCAGGGCGATCAGCCAGGGATTATGTTTTGGTTTCCAGACTGCTTCCGGCATATCAGGGCGCTGAGATATAGTATCAGGGGGCTGATATGGATTCGACAGAGACAAAGAAAAAAGCCGAGGCCCGCCGCTGCACCGAAGCCATGCGCGACCTGTTTCAAGGCTTCCGTGCGCGCTTCGAGGAGGAGCTGCGCGGCACCGGCGTCACCTTGCCCCAGCTTCGGATGCTGAAGATGGTGGAGGGGCAGCAGGGTACAAGTGCGGCGCCCATTGCCCGGGCATGCCACGTGACACCGCAAACGCTGCACACCATGCTGGCCCGCGCCGGACGGGAGGGCTGGATCGTACGCGGCAGCACCGACCGCAACCACCGTTTCGTCACCGCGTCCCTGACGCCGAGCGGACGAGCGATTCTCCAGATCGGCATGGAACTGCGGGACCGGCTGGAGGCTCAGGCCTGGGGAGATGCATCGTTGAACGATCTGGTGGCAGTCCGTAAGGCGCTCGAATCCGGCCTGACGAACCTGGGGCAGGAGCGCGGCGAGCCGGTCGTGATCCCCCTGCATCCAAGGCGGTAATGTCCTTTACTTTCCTCACCGCCCAGTGGCGGAAGCTCATCATGGCGCAGTATGAGGTTGCGCCGGACCTGTTGCGGCCGCGGCTGCCGCCGGGCCTCGAGCTGGATCTCTACCTGGGCCGCTGCTTTGTTTCGCTGGTCGGTTTTCTGTTTGACCACGTTCGCCTCCTGGGCCTGCCGATTCCGTTCCATACCCAGTTTGAAGAGGTCAATCTGCGTTTTTACGTCCGGCGACCCATGCCGGATGGCAGCTACCGGCGGGGAGTGGTGTTCCTCAGCGAGATTGTGCCCAAAGCGGCGATCACCGCCGTCGCCCGCTCCCTGTACGGGGAGGCCTACTCCACGGCACGGACGTCGCACGCATGGGGTTTGATCGGCTCCGACCCACAGCGGACGGCCCCCAAAGGGGGGCGGCGACACGCGCGGGCCCACTTCAAAGCATTGGCCGAGCAGGCGCCCACCGCGCCGCGGGACGCTTCAGTGTGGCACGCCTCAGGCTGCCAGGTGGTGTACGAGTGGAGGCACAAGGGCCTCTGGCAGAGGGTGGGAGTCCGCGCGGGGAATGAGCTGCAAGCCATCCCCTCCGGCTCGTTGGAAGAGTTCATCACCGAGCACTACTGGGGCTACGCCCCGCGGCGTGGGGGTGGCACGACGGAGTACGCGGTGGAGCATCGTCGTTGGCAGGTCTATCCGGTACGGGAGTACCGCATCGCCTGCGACTTTGGCTCGCTCTATGGGCCGGAGTTTGCGGACCTGGCGGCCCGGGAGCCGGATCATGTGCTGCTGGCCGAAGGCGCGCCGGTAAGCATCCGATGGGGTGGACGTATTGTGTAACCGTGGGCGCGAAGCGGGGCTTGATTGAGAGCTGGACCGCGACCTGACGGGAAGTTGAGCGTCTAACACTCAGGTGTCATCGCTCGACGGCGCGAGAGGCAACGGCGGAGCAGGCACCCAGGATAGGATTGGAACCATGAGAACCATCGACGTAGCGCGAGGTGGAGTTCGCGTTCTGGACACTCGCTCCACGGCCAGCCTGCTGAGCAAGGTGCTGTGGATCACCACGGCGGCCTTTCTGTTCACGGCCTTCGGGGCCTATATCGCCCCGCCGTACCTCGGCATGGGCGTCATGCTGCTCTTTCTCTTGAACCTTGGCCTGATTTTCGCAATCAATGCAGCGAGCCGCCGCTCTCCCGGTCTGGCGCTGATCATGTTTTATGGGTTCGCCACCCTGATGGGCGTTGAGATTGGGCCGATGCTGCAGGCGTATATGCACATGGCAGGCGGGCAGACGGTCGTCTTTCAGGCCGCCCTGACGACCGCCGTGGGTATGGCGGTCATGGGCATGGTCGCGCAGATTGCCCGGTTCAACTACCAGCGTGTGGCGAACTACGCGATCGCAGCCCTGCTCGGTTTGATTGTTCTGGGCGTGCTCTCCATGTTTGTCCACTTCATCAGCCCCGGCCTCTACGCCTGGGCAACGCTGGCGATCTTCTCCGTCCTGCTGCTGGTGGACTTCATGCGGCTGCGGGACGGCGGGATGGGCCTCACGCCGGTGCAGCTCGCCTTAAGCATCTACATGGACGCGCTGAACATCTTCATTGCGCTGGTGCAGATCTTCGGCAACGGCGGCGGGCGGCGCGACAGTCGCTGGTCGTAACGCCTTTCGCAGCAGAATCTCAGAACGAGGGCTCGCTTCGGCGGGCCCTTTCGTTTGTCCGGAAGGCTACACTGAAGCGATGGTTCGTGACGCGCGCATGGATGACACTGAGCTCCGCGATTGGCTGAAGGGCCTGCCCAAGGCCGAGCTTCACCTGCACCTGGAAGGATCGATCACACCGGAGACGCTCGTCCAGCTCTCAACCACGAACGATGCTGTGCCGCTAACGCCGGAGCAGGCCAAAGGCGTGTATCGCTACCATGATTTCCCCAGCTTTCTGATGAGCTTCAAGGCGGTGACCGAGCGCCTGCATACCCCCGCCGATTACGAGACGATCACCTACAACATGGTGCGCGACCTGGCGGCACAGGGCATTCGGCATGCGGAGGTCTACCTGTCCATCGGGATCCTGTACCGCTTTGGCAGGCTGGATGTCGACGCGGTGATGCACGCAGCCGAACGCGGCCGGGAGCGCGGCGAGGCGGACTTCGGCACCTCCGTGCTGTGGATCATCGATGCCGTGCGGCACTTTGGCGTGCCGGAAGCGCAACGGGTGTTCCGCAAGGCCGCAAACCTGCGTGGGCAGTATCCGGCCGTTATCGGCATCGGGATCGGGGGGGACGAGTCCGGCGGTCCGGCACACGCGTTTCGCGAGGTCTACACGGAAGCCAGGCTGGCCGGTCTGCACCTGACCTGCCACGCGGGCGAGTCGACCGGGCCGCAAAGCATCTGGGGGGCGCTGAATATCGGCGCCGAACGCATCGGCCACGCCCTGACCGCGCAGGAAGACCCAGATTTGATAGAAATTCTCGCGCAGCGGCAGATCCCGCTGGAGTTGAACGTGACCAGCAATCTTCGCACAGGCTGCTGCCCTGCCCTGATGGAACACCCCGTAAAGCGCTACTTCGAAGAAGGGCTGATGGTGACGCTGAACTCCGATGACCCGCCGTTTTTTGGGGCCAATCTGCTGGATGAGTATGAGCTGGCTCATCGCACCTTCGAGTTTCCGCTGGAGCAGTTGCGCGAACTCGCGGCGAACTCGTTTGAAGCCAGCTTTCTGCCGCCGGAGCGCAAACTCAGGCTGCTGGGCGAGGTGGAGCAGTACGGGTGGTGAAGAAGTCACGCGTGAGTTTGAGTGAGTTTAGGCAGTGTTAGGAAAGTTAGCTGTATTGCATAACTTTCCTAAACTCCATACAATTGCCCCATGAACCCCGTCTGCAATCCGTTCGCGCCGGGGGCCGGCACCCCGCCGCCGGAGCTGGCGGGCCGGGATAAGCTGCGGGAGGATGTGCGCGTCGCGATTGCCCGCATACGCTCGGGCCGGGCCGCCAAGAGCGTCATCCTGGTGGGTTTGCGCGGGGTTGGCAAGACGGTGTTGCTCGACCGCCTGCGGGCGGACGCTGAAGCGGCGGGCGTGTTCACGGTGCGCGCGGAGACACCGGAGCGCAGATCCCTGCCCGCTCTCCTTGCGCCGCAGCTACGGCAAGTGCTCCACCGCCTGAGCCATGTAGCGAAGGCCAAAGATCTTGCACAGCATGGCTTGCGGGCGCTTGCCGGTCTGGCGAAGGCGCTCAAGGTGAAGTACCACGACATCGAGGTCGGCATCGATCTTGAGCCGCTGGCCGGGCTTGCCGACAACGGCGATCTTGAGGGCGATCTGACCGCCGTATTGGAGCAGGTCGGCCGTGCCGCAAAGGGTGCGGACACCGCCGTGGTCCTCTTTCTGGATGAGGTGCAGTACCTCGAGGAGGATCAGTTCAGCGCGTTGATCTCGGCCCTGCATCGCTGTGCACAGCAGCAGCTTCCGGTCACGGTGGTGGGCGCCGGACTGCCGCAGTTGCTGGCGCTTGCCGGCAACGCGAAGTCCTATGCCGAGCGGCTGTTTGACTTCCCGCTGATCGGCCCTCTCGCCTCCCCGGACGCGCGTACGGCCCTGCTGAAGCCGGTACGGGCGGAAGGCGTCGATTTTGCGCCAGCGGCGCTTGAGCAGATCCTGAGGCTGACCCGCAACTACCCGTATTTTCTGCAGGAATGGGGCAAGCACTCCTGGGACGTCGCCGACAGGAGCCCCATTACAGCAGCCCACGTGAAAGAGGCCACGGCAAGCGCGGTCGCCGCCCTGGACGAGAGTTTCTTCCGCATGCGCTTCGACCGGACCACGCCGAAGGAGAAGCAGTACCTTCGCGCCATGGCCGAAATCGGCGCCGGGCCGCACCGGTCCGGGGACATCGCGGCGGCCCTGCGCAAACCCGTGAGCACCGTGGCTCCCCTGCGGCAATCGCTGATCCTCAAAGGGATGATCTGGAGCCCTTCGCACGGCGAAACAGCCTTCACCGTGCCGCTCTTTGACGAATACATGAAACGCATCATGCCGGGCGAGAACTGGAAGACCGAAGAGCTATGAACATTTTGACCAAGTGGCTGCGCAGCTATCTGCCCACGCTGCCCGTAGTCGACGCGCAACTCGCCGAAGACCTCACCCTGCGTGGCATCGCCGTCGAAGGCATCTTCCCGGCCGCATGCGGTGGGTCGCGCTTTGAGATGGACATCACGACCAACCGCGTGGACGCGATGAACCACTACGGCGTGGCGCGGGAGGCAGCCGCGATCTACGATGTGCCGCTCCTCCCGTTGACCGACGGCCTGGGCGCACCGGTGCCGGAGGCGGCACCTGGCCCTGCGTTCCCGGTACGCATCGAGGCTCCTGACCTGTGCGGGCGCTTCACGGCGCGCGTGGTCCGGAACGTTACGGTGAAGCCGGCAACCGGGCTGATGGCGGAGTACTTCGCGGCGCTGGGCCAGAAGCCGATCTCCGGCCCGGTGGATGCCACGAACTTCGGCTGGCTCGCCATGGGCCAGCCCACCCACGTGTTTGACCTGGACAAGCTCCAGGGCGGCATCGTGGTGCGACGCGCGCACAACGGGGAGCGCTTGCGTCTGCTGGACGGGACGGAACGTACGCTGACAGAGGACGACCTCGTGGTGGCCGATGAGGGAAAGGCGCTCGGCCTGGCCGGGGTGATGGGCGGATGGGATTCCCGCGTCACCGAAGAAACGCGCAACATGCTGGTAGAAGCCGCCTGGTTCGACCCAGCAGCCATTCGCGCGAGTTCCCGCCGCCACGGCCTGCACACGGATGCGAGCCATCGCTTTGAGCGCGGGGCGGACTTCGATGCCGCGCCCCTGGCCAATCAGCTTGTGACGCGGCTTGTGGTGGAGCAGACCGGCGGTGCTGTCGCCGGGCCCTTGGTGGACGTGTCGATTCCGGAGATCGCTGCGAAGACCGCCAACCGTCCCCGGATCGTGCTGCGCGTGGCGGAGGTGCAACGTCTTCTTGGAACCACAATGGAGGATGCGGTGCTCGACAGCGGCCAGCGCACGTCGGGACTGAACGAGGAGATTGTGGCGCAGTACCTGAAGGCGCTCGGCTGTGCGTTGCAGCCCACCGGGGGCGATCCCGGCGAGTTCGGCGTTACGCTGCCGAGCTGGCGGCTGGATCTGGAACGCGAGATCGACCTCATCGAGGAAGTTGCGCGCGTCTACGGCTACAACCGCTTTGCGGACACGCTGCCCGGATGGTCCGGCGAGGTGCACGACGCGCCGGGCAAGGCCCAGGAAGAAGCGATCCGCCTCACGCTGCGCGGACTGGGCTACACGGAGGCGATCTCGTCCACCTTCACCTCGGCTGCGGAAGCGGCAATCTTTGGCGCTGAAGGCAAGGGCACGGTGGCGATCGGCAATCCGCTGAGCGAAGAGGCGGGCATGCTGCGGCCGTCGCTGGTGGCAGGGATGGCGGGTATGCTCGGCCGCAACCTTGCGCGCGATGCCAGTGCGGTGCGGCTGTTTGAGCTCGGTACGGTCTTCACCGGGTCCACGGCTGAGGTGCAGGAGCAGCCGGGTCTCGCCATGGGCGCCACCGGAGGCGTGAGTGGCGGGCCATTGCATGGCCCGGACGATGCGCTGCTGTTTGAAGTGAAGGGCGCCATCGAGACCCTTGTGGCGAAGTTCGGGGGCGATCTGCGCTTCGAAGCGGGCTCGGACGGGAAGCCTTTGCCGGCGTGGATCGAGGCTGGACGCGGCGGGTACGCCCTGCTCGACGGTGCCGTGATCGGCGTCTTCGGCGAGTTGAATGGCGCCGAAAGCGCGGCCCGCAAACTGCGCCAGAACTGCGTCTTGGCCGAGCTCGACGCTGCCCGGCTGCTGCGTACGCCGTTGCGGCAGCCCGTGCTGCAGGAGCTTTCGCGCTACCAGGCCGTCGAGCGCGACTTCTCGTTTATCTTCCCGGACGCCATCCCGTGGGGCGCGATCGAGACCAGGGTTCGTGCGGCTGGCTCCCCGGAATTGCAGCGCGTGCAGCCCCTCGAGATCTTCCGCGATCCCAAGGGCAGATCCATCCCTTCCGGCAGCTATTCCCTGCTCATGCGGGTGGTCTTCCAGTCCAACGAGCGCACGTTGACCGAGGACGAGTTGACTTCCTGGTCAGAGAGCATCACACGTGGGCTCACAGAGCTGGGCGGCAAGCAGAGAGCTTGACCTCTATGCGGTGTCGGGGAAGAGAAAGGGGATGCAAGATGATTCCCTTTGCCATTCGGTACCGGCAATCCACTGGCCTTATCGCTATACTGCAACCGGAATTGCGGTTCGGAAACGCGATTTGAATGGACTGAAAGGCGCGATGAACGGCGAACCGGCAAGCGAAAGCTCGAGCAGCATGATCAGCGCGGATGAG
This sequence comes from uncultured Acidobacteriaceae bacterium, assembly GCA_964252405.1. Taxonomy (GTDB): domain Bacteria; phylum Acidobacteriota; class Terriglobia; order Terriglobales; family Acidobacteriaceae; genus Granulicella. The sequence continues at coordinate 64,822 of CAXUNH010000001.1, forward strand.
TTTCAGGCGCTTGAGGCCAAGGTGCTGCAGGCCGTGGAGATGATTCGCCGGGAGCGTGAAGCACGCGCCGCCGTGGAAGCCGAGCGCAACGCCGCCCAGGCCGAGATCGCCACGCTGCAGGAACGGCTTCATTCGCTGGAAGAGGCCAACAGCACGGCAAAGACGGAGCTCGAAACGTACGTCCACGAGCGGGAGGCCGTACGCGGCCGCGTGGAACGCATGCTGGCCCAGATGGACGAGTTGCTGTAAAGACGGCACACAGGAGAGCAGGGAAAGAGTTGGCAGAACAGGGAGCAAAGAGTGCGGCGGAGATGTCCCGGGCCGAGTTGGCGGCGCGCGACGCTGGAGCGGTCGTCGTCGAGATCTACGACCAGGTGTACCAACTGCGCGGCACCGATCCGCAGTACATTGAGCGCCTGGCTGCCGTTGTGGATGCGAAAATGCGCGCCGTCTCTGCACATGGAGCGACGGTGGATTCCCTGCGGGTGGCCGTGCTCGCGGCATTGAACATCGCCGACGAGCTCATGACCCTGCGGGCGCGTTTCGACGCTGTGACCGGAAGCCTGAACCAGGCGCAGAACAACGTGCGCACACGGACAGGATCGCTGGCCGGCATGCTGGATGAAGTTCTGGCGGACCGCAAGGTCGGCTAGAACTCCCCGGTTCAGATTTTCCTTGTTGAACTCGCATGTACGTCGCATGATGGATGGCGAATCCTCCGAGGCCACATGCGTCCCCGTTCCTTTCTTTCAGGTTTCTGCATTTCTCTGGCTCTTTTTGCTGCATCCGCGGTCAGCCTTGCGCAGACGTCCGGTACGCCCTCCACGACGGCGGCTCCGAAAGCGCCCGCTCCGGCGTATGCTTCCGACCCCAAGTTTCAGGCCGCGATGACCGAAGGCGCGCAGCTCGCCAAACGCAAGCAGTTTGCGTTTGCCGCGGACAGCTACAAGAAGGCGAACAAGATCGCCGGAGGGCAGTGCCTGGACTGCCTGCGCGGACTGTATGCTGCGCAAGTGGGCGGGGGCAGTTACAAGGACGCTGCTAACACGGCGGAGCTCATGGAGGGCATGGCCACCGATCCCGCAGGGAGGTCCGTTGCCGAGTTCCGCAGGGCGTCCGCGCTGTACCAGGCTGCGGGGGATAAGCCGAAGGGGGACAAGCTGGAAGCGGTTCATGCAGTCCTGGAGCAAGCCCTGAAGAACTACCCGAAGAACGCAGCCGCGCTGTTTCTGGACGGCAAGGTTCTGGCCGGCATGGGCAAGCTGGACGAGGCGAAGGCCGACTTCACCCAATGCCTGAGCTGCGTGAGCGAGAAGGACCCCTCGCGGCTGCGCGCACAGCACTTTGCTGAGAATCCTGAGCTTGCCCTGCACAAAATGGCGCCCTCTTTTGAGGTCACGGCCATGGACGGGTCGAAATTCAACCTGGATGCCATGGGCGGCCGGGTGGTGCTGATCGACTTCTGGGCCACATGGTGCGGTCCGTGCAACCGGGAACTGCCGCACATGAAGCAGATCGCCAGGCAGTTCGCCGGGCAGCCGCTGGTGATCATCAGCGTGAGCTGGGACGATGATGAGACCAAGTGGAAAGAATTTGTCGCAAAAAACGAGATGACCTGGGTGCAGTACCGCGATGCGGACCACAAGCTGAGCGACTCCTTTGGGATCACCTCCATCCCGCACTACTTCACCATCGACTCTGACGGTGTGCTGACCGCGGAGCTGCTGGGCGAGGGCGCGAACGTGGAGGGCAAGCTGAAGAAGCTGATTGCCAAAGCGAAGGAGGCGCAAAAGGAGACGATGGCGAGCGCTGGCGCGGCCTCGGCGAATGCCACGGACTGAGGTGCTGCGCGGGTGGGTCCCTCCCCCTTTGTACGAAAAGTCTTCAGAGCATATGACTTAGCTCTGGGCCTGCAGGCTTCGGGCCTGCACCAGAATTAAGGCAGCGCTTCTCCGTTGCGAACCGGAGCGGTGCCGCGCCGGGGCAGTTTGGCGTCCAAGTCTGGCTGGAGGCTAGCTGGCATGGATAAGGTAGACATTGGGGAAGACCAGATTGTTTCGATGGACTCGATTGCGCCGGGTCTGCATGGGCTGAAGATCACGTTTGTGAATGTGTTTGGGCTGGTGCATGAGGATGGGAGCTGGACGCTGATCGATGCCGCGATCCCCTTTTCTGCGGGCAGGATCAAGAGCTGGGCGGAGAAGACGTTTCGCCGCGCGCCCAATGCAATCGTGTTGACTCACGGTCACTTCGACCACGTGAGCGCAGCCCCGGACCTTGCGGAGGAGTGGAACATCCCGGTGTATGCGCACCGGCTCGAGTTTCCGTACCTGACGGGCCAGGGGGAGTACCCCGCGCCGGACTGGAAGGCCGGCGGAGGCGTGATGCCGTTGCTGTCGCCGACCTTGCCGCGCGGGCCGGTCGATCTCGGTTCGCGATTGAAGGCCCTGCCGGACGAGGGCTCCACGTTGAGCCTGGTTGAGCTGCCCGGATGGACCCTGATCCACACGCCGGGGCATACGCCGGGGCATGTAAGCTTCTTCCGCGAAAGCGACCGAACGCTGCTGGTCGGCGATGCGTTCTGCACAACCCCGCAGGAGAGCTTCTTTGCGGCGAACTTCACGCAGCCTGCGGAGCTGCACGGACCCCCGAGTTACTTCACCTCCGATTGGGGAGCGGCGAAGGTAAGTGTGCGGAAGTTGGCGGCGCTCCAGCCAAGGACGGTGGCTCCGGGGCACGGCAAGCCATTGGCTGGGCCTGAGGTGGCCGCAGGACTGCAGGAACTGGCTGCGGATTTCGAGCGGATCGCCGTGCCGGAGGACGTGAAGCAGGGACATCCAGGCGGAGAGTCGAGACGATAGGCGTGCCCCTGCGTTCTCTCATCAGCTCCCAGGAATGTCGACGATGGCCTTCGGGTTGATCTTGAAGCTTGTGCCTGTACCGATGGCGTCGGGGACGAACTCAATGGGCACACGCATGCGTCGGCCGCCGAGACGGATGAGCCAGACCTCTCGCCAACTCTCGTGCGCCGGGGGCGGGTTGGCGCCAATCAGCTCGGTGTCGAGGACGTCGAGCGGGGGGTCGGTGCGAAGCGACGGATCGTGGACGTGCACCGCGCCGGCCACCGCGAGGCGGGCGTCGTGCTCCAACACCGGGGACGCATTGGACGTGCCGGGCAGTCGAGGGGCAAGATTGATGCGCCCTTCGCGGACGACGACCAAAGCGCGGAACGTTCTCGATTCGGCACACGCGACGCCGGGGACCATCTCCGCCCAGACTCCGGCGGCCAGTTTGCCCTGAGTATCGAAGGTGGGCGCGACATAGGTTGTTTGTTGCGCCCGGCTCCAGTCCGGGGTGATCTGAGTACAATGCGTGCTGAGGGAGTTCTCGTATTGGAGGAAGGTCTTCTCGGCTGCCGCGCGAAAGCTTGCATTGGCTTCAAGAGCCTTTGTGGAGGGTTCCTGCCCGTAGACCGCGAGCAAGACCGTTAGCAGCGGCGTGGCAGAGATCAGGGAACGCATGGGAACCTCCGGGGAAGAAAACGGGTAAACAAATGCTAGCTGATGGGGCGGTGCGCCGGGCGGCGGATCGTGTCTCTAGCCATGGCGCCGGCCCAATGGCCCAAAAGCGCCAGGCGTGCGGCTTGCGAATCTGGTGGATGCCCGGTAGCATCCGATGCAGAGAGACCGGCCTGCAAAGCAGGTGGGGTTGATCACGCTGGTTGAACCAACATTCATTGAACCAGGGATTCGGCTCGTATATATGGCTCGGTGTGCAGTGTCCGCCAGTCCGGAATGCCTAAAGAGCCACGGCTGAGTCCCGCTGTCTTAGGACAGGTTCACCAGCGCTCAAGCCACGGCCCCGTGGGTCGGTCTTTTCTGTGATGATGGCAGCTGTGATGATGGCGGCTTCGCGGTTGGCACTGCGTGTTAGCGCTTCGCGTGGCGGCAGTATCGCTTCGAGGGCGCTCAGCCGCACAGGAAGATTCGATTCTGTCCTAAGACCCATCAGCAAAGCGCCAATACGCAATGCCCACACACAGCGCCCCATGATCCTGCCTCTTCACGACATTCGACTCGGGCCTATGCGCCTGTCGCCTTATGGGCTGTGTGCAGCTGGGGGTGTGGTGTCCTCGATGGCGCTGGCCGGCCGTTCCGCGCGGCGTGTAGGGGTTACCTTAGAGGCCGTGTGGGACGTGGGTCTGTTCGCGATTGCGTGTTGTTTTGCCGCGTCGCGGCTGTTGCTGGTGCTGAGCGACGCCGAGGCATTTCTGCGATATCCGGTACTGGTGCTCAGCTTGCCCTCGCTCACCCTTGGGGGGATCGCGATCGCGGCTGCCCTGGTTTGGGTGTACCTGCGACGTAAGCGCTGGCCGGTTCTCCCTATGCTGGACGCCTTTGCGCCTTCGGGTGCTCTGCTCGCGGCCTTTCTGGAGCTTGGGCATTGGCTCGATGGCTCGGAGCTCGGCATGCCGGTCTTTCGGGGATACGTCAGCGTGGTCGTCGGGTTTAGGCCGGTCTCCGCGTATGGCGTGGTCGCCTCCCTTGTCGTGCTCGCGGTGCTGTGGCGTGCCTTGGGCAGGCTACGCGAGCCGGGGCAGCTAGCGGCCTTGGGGTTGATGCTGGGGAGCCTGGTGGCGTTTGCGCTGGATACGATTAGCTTGCCTCCGGAGTTGTTCAGCGACCTGCCGCTGGAGCCCGGGCAGATTGTGGCGCTTGGTGGGATGCTCGTAGGGGCGCTGTTGTGGACCTTTGGGCCGCAGGCGTCGTCGGGCAAAGCCGAGAACTTTGCCCTGGAGTCTGCGCCGACGTTGCAGGGAGAGGCGCGCTGATGCCGTCGAAGAACATGATCAAGAAGGGCAAGCGGCGGCAAACGGTGAAGCACGAGTACCGGCTGCACCGCGATGCCGTGCGGGAGGCAGAGGCAGCCCGCAAAGCAGCCGAGGAGTCCCCCCTTCCCCTTGCCGAGGCGGAAAGCAGGCAGGGCGTTGCGTACGCTGCGGAACCCGGGATACCGGAAGCACCCATCCCGGTACTCGATGACTTTGAGGCCGAGGACGGGGTGCGTAGCTTCACTGCGAACCTGGCCGCGGAGGGCAAGCGGCTGGACGCGTACCTCGCCAGGGCGCTGCCGGAGATCAGTCGCGCTCGGGTGCAGTTGCTGATCGACAAGGGGCAGGTGCGTGTCGGGGGCAAACCGGCCAAGGCCAGCCTGAAGCTGGAGGGTGGCGAGCGCATCGAGATTGAAGGCGAGCCGCAGCCTGCGCCGTTGCGGGCAGAGCCTGAAAATATTCCGCTAAAGGTTGTGTACGAAGATGCCGATATAGCCTGTGTGGACAAACCAGCCGGAATGACCGTACATGCAGGGGCGGGCGATGCGGAACACAACCGCGGAACGCTGGTGAATGCGCTGTTGTTTCACTTTCAGGCGGAGCTTTCGACGGAGGGCGGGGCTCTGCGGCCCGGCATCGTGCATCGCCTGGACAAAGAAACGAGCGGGCTGATTCTGGTGGCCAAGAACGACGCAACCCATCGCAAGCTGGCCGAGATGTTTGGGAGCCGGGAGCTCCGCAAGGTGTACCTGGCGCTGGTGCATGGGGAGATGGTGAGGGATGAGGGCAGAGTGGATCTGCCGATCGGACGCGATACGGTGCGTCGCATCCGGATGACGACCAGGCTGAACAACGCGAGTGGCGCGCGGGCCGCCGTGAGCCACTGGCGGGTGCTGGAGCGCATCGGGACCAGGGAGGCGCCGGGACCGTGGGGCGCGTTCACGCTGGTGGAGGTACGCATTGAGACGGGCCGCACGCACCAGATCCGGGTGCATCTGGCGGCACTTGGGCATCCGGTCGTGGGCGACACGCTGTATGGCGCGCCGGGGAAGCTGCGGCGCGCTGGCACCGTCGGCGAGGAGCAGGCGGAGGCTACATTGGAGCGGAACTTCCTCCATGCGGCGGAGCTGGACCTGGATCATCCGCGGACGGGCGTGCCGCTGGAACTTCGGTCGCCCCTGCCCGCGGAGCTGACGACCTTTTTGGACAGAATGCGTCCGAAAGCTGGCGGCGAAGGCACTCGCGGCAAGGCGTCTGGGCGGGTTGGTAAGATAAAGGGCGAATGAACGTGGGATTGGCACGAACTCGTACGGCTCTGGCTATGCTTGGGCTCTTTCTGGCGACAGCGGGACTGGCCGTGGCGCAAGTGACAGGGACGGAAGCCGGTGCGACGGCGCAGGCCACTCGTCCGCAGACGCAGCCGCCCGCCACGCCGAATGGCCAGGCAAGCCCGTCGGGGCAGGTGCCGGCGCTGCAGCCCCGGGATGAGAGTGCCCCGCCGCCGTCGCAGGCGCCCACAATCCGGGTGTTCTCGCGCGAGGTGAACCTTGTGTTCACGGTGACCGACAGCAAGGGACGCTTCATTACAAACTTGCAGCAGCAGAACTTTGGACTGCTCGACGACCAGCGGCCTCCGGAACGCGTGGTGCACTTCCGGCAGGAGACGAATCTACCGTTGCGCGTAGGCATCATGCTGGACACGTCCAACTCGATCCGCTCGCGATTCGAGTTTGAGCAGCAGGCTGCGGTGGACTTTTTGCTGCAAATACTTCGGCCCGCGGACCGGGCGTTCGTGGAAGGCTTCGATGTCCAGACGGACATCTCGCAGGACTACACGAACCGCATCGATCTGCTGGATACGGGGATTCACAAGCTACGGCCGGGCGGTGGCACTTCCCTGTTCGACTCGCTGTACAAGACCTGCCGCGACCAGATGTTGACGTTGAAGGACGATCAGCCGGTGCGGCGGGCGCTGGTGCTGGTCTCTGACGGCGATGACGACTACAGCCGGTCGCATGAGACCGATGCCATCAAGATGTGCCAGCGGTCGGAGACGATCGTGTATACGATCTCGACCAATGTTGGTCCCAGCAAGGACAAGGGCGACGATGTGCTGCAGCAGATCGCCGACGCGACCGGCGGGCGGGCGTTTTTTCCGACGCGCATGGAGGACATGGCGACAGGGTTTGCCAACATCGAGCAGGAGCTGCGGTCGCAGTACTCGCTCGAGTATGTGCCGGCGGACTTTAAGCAGGATGGGTCGTTCCGGACGATCTACCTGGTGAGCCTGGATCAGCGCTACCAGGTACATGCGCGCAAGGGGTACTTTGCGCCGCGGGCGGAGCAGTAGAGGGTCGCGAAGAGCGTGGATGTCGCTGACCGCAACTCCCGTGAGGCGTTTGCGGTCTAACCTTGTATGCGGAGCCTCGGGTTCTATCGGCGCCTCTCCCTTCTGCTGAGCTTGCTCGGCACCCTGACTGTCTCTTCCGTTGCGCAGCAGTATGCGGCGGCGGGGCCCGCCCCTGCGCCTTACCCGGCGCCTGCGCCTCCTGCGGGGTCGCCGTTTGAGCCACCTGGGGTGGCGGAGGCGTTTGCGGGGCTGACGTCACAGCCGGGATCGCACACGGCGTTTACGTTCGACCGCGACATGCTGCAGAGCATGCTGGGGCAACAGGCCGTGGGGCTGAATGCGGTGACGGTGCAGAATTATCGGTACCGGGAGCCGGCGTTCTATGTTCCGGAAGGGCTGGCGGCGTTGACGGCCTCGTACTACGCGGCTGGATGGAAGCACATGGTGGAGGCGAACGTGAGCCCGCGGGAGCAGGCCACGCCCATCAAGCCGATCACGGACCTTTGGCTGCATTTCCACGGGGCGGAGATCGATGATGTTGCCGTGCTAATCCGGGCGCCGAAGCAGATGAATGTGATCGAGGTCTCGGGCATGCTGCGGCCCCTGGACCTCCTGCACCTGGGCGGGCATTTTGGGATTCCGAAGGTGGATCCCGGTGCGGTGATGGTGCCTGCGCCCCCGGGCCGGTGAGGGCCGGGGTACCTCCCCCCCCCCCGGGGGGTACTTTCTACGCAAAGTACGTCCGAATATGGATTTAAGGAGGGGGTACTTCGGTAAAGTACCCCCTCCCAGCCTTTCTTTTTGCTCTTCTTCGCGCTTTGTTTCCTGTTCCGTTTCAATTGTAGGCGGGCCAGCCGTAATTCTGTGCAAGCGCGGAAGTGCCGATGCCGCCCCGAAGACCAGGATGTTCCATGACTCACAGGTGAGTGGCTTCAGAACCGGGCTGCGGGGAGCATGCGCGGGCGTTCCGGGTTGTCGGCTAGGGCTTCCACGAGGCCGTAGAAGAAGGTGTTGAACTTCGTGGCGGCGTCGAAGTCCATCGGTTGGGCAAGGTCGTCCTGCGGGCGGTGGTACTGGACCTGGTACCAGCGGCGGTAGCGCTGTTCGGCGTCGGTGCCCGGGTCGAAGCCGAAGATGAAGCCGATGGCGGGAACGCCGGCCTTGAGGAAGGGATAGTGATCGGCACGGCGGAGCAGCCCGCGTTCCGTCTCGCGGTCTTCGCGGAGCTCGATCCCGAGGGCCTTGCCGACCTCGGTGGCCGTCGCGCCGAGGGAAGTGTCGTGGAGGGCGAGGGCGGTGAAGATTTTGAGCGGGAACAGCGGGCGGAGCTGGTCGAGGTTGATGTCGGCGGCTAGTTGCGCGATGGGGACGGTGGGGTGCTGGACGAACCAGGTGGAGCCCAGCAGGCCTTTCTCTTCGCCGGTGAAGGCGCAGAAGAGGATGGAGCGTTTGGGTGGCAGGAGCGTGGTGCCGTGGACGTGGCCTGTATTGATGCCGAGTTTCGCGGTGGTGGCGCGTTCGCGGCCGTCGCGGAGGTCGTCGGCCATCTGGATGAGGAGGGCGACGTAGGCGGCGTCGTCGAGGGTGCCGTTGTAGAGGCTATCGCCCAGGACGGGGGTGCCGAAGCCGTACCCGTCGAGGTGGGCGGAGACGACGACGTACTGGTCTTTCAGGGCTAGGTCGGAGCCGGGGAGGATGGCGAGGACGTTGGGGGAGGAGATCGCTTTTTGCGTGGTGTGCAGCGTAACGATCAGGCGCGCGGGGAGGTCGAAGCTCTTCAGCGGGGCTTTGGCGCCGCCGGTTCTCAGGATGGCAGATGCGTCCTGACCGGAGCCTTCCAGGAGATGGGTGAAGGCCGTGTCGCTGACGCGCATGGGCGGCAACATGGCGTAATGCGGCTGCCCGGTAGCCGCGGCCTGCGGCGGAGCAGGCTGGCTGAGGGTGACAGAGCGGGCGTAGGCGTAGGGCCAGCGCGGGGGTTCGATGGTGAAGTAGGGGTCGTCCACATTGATCAGACCAGCGGCCTTTCCCTTCCGAGCGTTCCGAAGGCGCTCGGCGCCGGTGGGCAGCCCCTGGCGCTGGGTGCCGAAGCAGAGGACGATCTTTCCCTGGATGTCTCCCATTGTGTCCTCACCGCAGTAGCCGCGAAAGGTGAGTTTGCCCGAGGCGTCCCAACTCATGTCCGAGGTTGGCGCAGTGGTGATTTCCTGCAGGAATTGAAGCTGGAGACGGCTCCCGTCCGGGCGTTCGACGACGAAGCTGGTGCCTTCGGGGGTGATGTCGACCTGTTGCATGGGGACGGTCTGAAAGAAGGTGCCGTTGTCGCCTGCGGGATGGAGACCAGCGGCGGCGAAGCGTTCCGCGACGTATTCGGCGGCGCGTCCGTAGGCGGCGGTGCCGGTATCGCGGCCTTCCATGCTGTCATTGGAGAGGGCTTCGGTGGTGTGCCACCAGGCAAGGGTGTCGGGTTCGTGGATCTCACCGTCGCGGGGGTGATCCTGGGCGGGAACGGAGGTGGGGATCAGGGCAGCGGCGAGGCAGCAGACCGGAAGCAGAGGGCGCATTTGAACCTCATGGTACCCGGCGGCGCATGGTATGTTTCAGACTTCCGGGACGATGGACGATCGCTAGACAAAGGTGTGGATGGCCGGATGAAGACCGTGGTTTGTTTGCTGTTCGGGGCGGTGGCGCTGACCGTGCCGCCGCAGGCTCGGGCGCAGGATGCGAAGCAGAGTGACAGTGGGATCGTCGGTGCGCCGTCGCAGGTGTCGCCTGCGGAGAAGGCGAACAACGCCTGGAGTGAGCTGAAGGACAGCCTTGGGTCGAAGCGGGAGGATACGCGGATCGAGGCGATTGCTGCGCTGTCGTTGCTGGGCGGGAACGCGCAGGCGGAAGGCAGGGTGCGGAGCCTGATGCACGATGCGACGGAAGACATCGATGTACGGCTGGCGGCGATTGTGGCGGCCGGACAGATGGACAAAGACACGCCGCACCCGAGCTTCAGCAAGGACCTGCACGATCTGCTGGCGAGTGACGATCCGAAGCTGAGCTTTACGGCCGCGACGACGCTTTGGGCGAACAAGGATACGTCCGGCGAGGAGGTACTGGTGGCAACCGCGGAGGGCGAGCGGGCGGCGGATTACTCGTTTTTCAAGCGCAGCCAACACAATGCCAGCCGGACCCTGCATAGCCCGGAGGCGCTGGCCAAGATTGCCATGCTGCAGAGTCTGACAATTCTGGTGCCCCCGGTCGGGATGGGGATGGGGGCGTACGGCTATCTGCGAGGCACGACGGGTGTGTCGCCGCAGGTGACCGCGATCGAGCAGTTAGCGAAGGTGCACACGCCGGAGGCGCAGAAAGCCCTGCTGGTGGCAACGAAGACCAAGGATGCGGCCGCGCGGATTGCGGCGGCGGAGTCGCTGGCGAAGTTTTCCGGGGGCGAGGTGAGCGATGCGCTGTATGCCTTGATCCAGGATGACAAATTGCAGGTACGGCTGACGGCGAGCGCGGCGTACCTGCGGGTGAGCGGAGCGGAGAGACACTGACCCGGTGCCGCGGTGCTTTTCCCGGACATCTCCCCCGGACGACAGGAGGGTAGCCTGTCAGTGCGCAGCTTTGTCGAAGGCTGACATGGCTTCCGGCGAGAAGTAATCGCCTGTAGCCAGATCTTCGAGGAGGGTTGGATGGGACGGGTTCCAACCGAGCAGCTGGCGCGTACCGGCGCTGGATACGGGTGAGTCGACCGCGAAGGCCTGTGCGAAGAAGGGATTCCCAAAGTGCTCTAAGGCCCGGTCTGCAGGGACGGAGACGGTCGGGATGTGGAGCATGCGGCCGATAAGGTGCGCGATGGTGACGAAGGTGATGCCGCTCTCCCCTGCACCGTGCAGCGTGCTGCCTGCGGGAGCCTTTTCGAGGGCAAGCCGGAAGAGGGTAGCTGCATCCTGGCGATGAACAGCGGGCCAGCGGTTCGCGCCATCGTCGACATAGGCGGAGATGCCGGTTCGCCGCGCAGTCGCAATAAGGAGTGGGATGAAGCCGTAGTCCCCCGGACCGTGCACGGAAGGGGACAGCCGCACGACAAGGGCGCGGACACCCTTGCCGGTGAGGGCAAGGCAGGCCTGCTCCCCCGGTATTCTGAGGCTGCCGAGTGATTGCGGGTCTGGCGGATCCTGTTCCGTTGCGACCTTTCCGGGGGTCATGACCAGTGTTCCCGAGGTGATCACCAGGGGCTTACCGGAGCCGGCGAGTGCGTCTCCCATGGCTCCGATGGCCGCGCAGTCCTGCCGCGAGCTGCTGCCGGGGTCAGAAAAGTCGCCGCCGAAGGCCATGTGAATGACCCCTTCCGCCGCTCGCGCGCCCTTCGCCAGCGCTTCCAGGTCTTCGAGAGAGCCGTCGAGGGTTTGCGCTCCGAGCTGGGTTAGTCGATTCCGGGACTTTTCAGAACGCGCCAAGCCCGTGACCGTGTGACCGTTAGCGATCAGTTCCGAGACGACTGCGGGGCCGGTTTGGCCGGAGCCGCCAGTGACGAAGATGTGCATGTTCAACCTCCACGGGTAAGGCTACGGAGCCGACGCAGTAGGATCAATGCTGCACGGTTCAAAGAATCGTCGCCTGCGTACAGACCCATGGACCCGCTCTCCGACATCCTCGCCCTCATGCAGCCTCGTACCTACTCCACCGGGGGTTTGAGCGCCGGCGGCGACTGGGGCGTCCGCTTCCCGGCACACGGGATGATTAAGTGCTACAGCGTTGTCCGGGGAGAGTGCTGGCTGGCCGTGGACAACACTGGAGAGCCGGTCCGGCTGGGCACAGGGAGCTGTTTTCTTCTTCCGCGAGGACGGCCGTTCAGCTTGAGCAGCGGGCGTTCGCAACCGGTGACCGCGTGGGAGGTGCTTTGCCGGGAGCAGGCGTACAACGGCATTCTGCCGCTGACTCCGGGCGATGACTTTCTGATTCTGGGCAGTCACTTCCGGCTGGAAGGCGACGCGCACTCCCTTTTGGACGTGTTGCCTCCCGTGGTGGTGCTGGAGAGCGAGGCACAACGGGAGTCGCTGCGCTGGGCGGTGGACCGCCTGCTGCGCGAGATGCGCGATCCTCAGCCGGGCAGCACCCTGATTGCCCAGCAGATTGCCTACACGATGCTTGCCGAGGCACTCCGGCTGCATGTGGCAGACGAGATCGACAAGGATCCAGGATGGCTCGCGGCGTTGGGGGATATGCGCTTGCGTGAGGCGCTGTCTGCGATCCACCGGGAACCAGCGCGTGCATGGACCTTAGCCGGTTTGGCGCACACGGCAGGCATGTCGCGTACGGCGTTTGCGCAGCTTTTCAAAGGGAAGGTGGGCAAGTCGCCGATGGAGTACCTGACGCACTGGCGCATGGCCCTGGCTGCGAAGCGGCTGAGAGATCCGAAGGAGTCGGTAGCCTCTCTTGCGCCGGCGGTGGGCTACAGGTCCGAGAGCGCCTTCAGCGCGGCGTTCAAGAGGAAGTGGGGCAGATCACCGCGCGAGCATGTTCGCGCGCAACGCGCGGACTAGACGGCGTTGACGGCCTGGCCGGACGTGCTTAGGCGAACTGTTCGAGGAAGCGGACGTCGCCGCTGTAGAGGAGGCCGATGTCGCTGACCCCGTACTTCATCATGGTGATGCGGTCGACGCCCATGCCGAAGGCGAAGCCGGAGATGCGGCGGGGGTCGTAGACGGGGTCGCGGCCGAGTTCGAGTCGGCGTTGGTTGACGGCTCCGAAGACGTTGGGGTCGACCATGCCGCAGCCTAGGAGTTCGATCCAGCCGGAGTGCTTGCACTTGCGGCAACCCTTTCCGGCGCAGAATGGGCAGGAGATTTGGACGTCGGCGCTGGGCTCAGTGAAGGGGAAAAAGGACGGGAAGAAACGGGTTTTGACCTGGGG
>CAXUNH010000002.1:0-59411 GCA_964252405.1 uncultured Acidobacteriaceae bacterium
AGGGTGCGTCGCGCGGCGCTGTGAGCGGCGACCCAGCGGTCTAACGCTTCCCAGGAGTAGCTGCCCGGGCCTTTGTGGATCAGGTTCCAGGAGACGCCGTCGTGATCGTGTGAGCGAGCCGACCCGAAGCTGTAGGACGGCGCCGGTGAGAGAGGAGACGCGGCTGGCCAACGGTGCGCATGCACCCCCACAAAGTCGCCCGGCACCTTGACGGGCGCGGCCAGAAGATCTGTCCCTCCCGATCCCCAGGCTTCGACGCGTGACAGAAGACCGAGCAGAGAGGGCAGGGCTGTCCAGACGACTGCAAGACCGGCCATGCAGGCCAACGCGCGCCGGCGCTCGGGGTTGGTCTGCGCAGCGGTGGGGCAAGGTTCACGCGGCGGCATACACACTCGCAGCGGCGCTGGGTACGGCCTGTCTGCTGTACCGGCGTAGCCTTTCATAGGTCAGGAAGAAGACGAGGCAGTAGGTGAACCACAGCGGTCCAGGAATCATGAAGTCTGCTTCCGTGATGTTGTCGACGATCACGGCCAGCAAGGACAAGGTGAGCCAGACGGCAGCCGTACGGTGCCCCCGACGCCAGGCCTTGATCGCCAGCAGAGCCCCGCTGACAAGTACCCCGATGACGAGCAACAAGCCGACAAGACCGAGCGTTACGCCCATTTCCAGAAAGCCATTGTGGGCCTGCCGAGGATTCCAGCCTAGCTGTTGTTGAATCAGATCGTCCTGCGTCTCCCAGAAGCTGACGAACCCGAAACCAAGGAAGGGACGAGTCATCCACTGATCCCAGGTCAGGCGCCAGATCACATCCCGGCCGGTGAACGTCTTGCTCTTTCCGGCGACGAGGAACAACTTGTCGGTGAAGTCCGGGATGAGCAGGAAGGGCACAGCGACGATGAAGGCCAAGCTCATGGTGGCCAACGGCCTGGCTCGACTTTTGAGCCTGGAAACGAAATAGAAGGTCGCCGCAACAGCGGTGAAGCCCATGGACGTGGTTGATTGGGAGAGCCCCAGCATCACGGCGAAAAGAAGGAGCTGAGCAATGCGCCCTTTGGTCCATGGCCGGGGTGAGACGAGCTGGGCGATGATGCCGACGCCCATGCCGATGCCCAGATGGTTCTTCTCCCCGTATACGCCGGTCCAACCGGGCGCTATGGTCTGCTGCACGGGGAAGAAGAATTGAAACACGATGCTGAGCAAAGCAAGGAATGTGACGAGGTTGCAGACCAGGTCGGCGACCTCGCCGGGCTCCAGGTACTGCGATGCAATCACGCCGCACAACAGGAAGGCCCAGATCACAGGAGCGGCTCGTAGGATGTTTGCCACCGATTGCGACCAGAGGATGGAAACAGACGCCCAGCAGTACAACCCCAGGAACCATGCGTTGTTCAACAGGATCGTACTGGTGCGTTCCCATGTGCGGATGGCTAGCCAGGCGGTCGTGATCATCAGCAGAGCCGTGAAGCTGAACATCACAGGGTTGTTCACGATGCCGGTTCTCCCGTTTGTACCGGGCGTGAGCGATCCGAAGATGTTCAGGAACACGTCCGCGTCCATGCAGACGCAGTACGCGATATAAGCCTTCACGATGCGCCGCATGCTGAGGTTCACTGGAGTCCCTGCCGGCCGGGGTTGAGCGACAGGGTGCTGCCGATCGTCTTCAGGTACGGCGATACCGCATACAGCGGCCACAGATAGCCAAGGTGACGACGGCAGTAGACCGTCCACTCAAGGAACGGCGAGCCTTTGGCGGAGTTCAGGTGTGCCCAGCGCTTTCGCAGCGAAGCGGAGCGATCGCGCCATGTGCCCCGGCGGGCGTTGTCGCTGCATGTGCCGACGAAGCCCGGGACCGCGTACACCGGGAAGCCGGCTTCGGCGGCGCGGAAGCCGTAGTCGAAGTCGCCGAAAGAGTGGGTGAAGCACGGGTCGAGATTGCCTACTTCATCTGCGACGGAACTTGGGATCAGCGTGCAATTGCCGTTCATGGTGTCGCAGAGTACGGGCGCGCTCATGCTTGGCTCTACGGGCTCGAGTTCGCGTTTCCAGCCAGTCTTCCACCGGCAGCCGCCGTAGCTGCGCTTGCCCGTCGCCCCATCGCACGTGCTGCCCGTGAGGATCGCCTCTGTGCCTTGTTCGCGGAGCTCCCGATAGCAGCCAAACAGGGTGTCGAAGGCCGTTGGGAAGCGCTGCGTGTCGTCGTTCAACCAGAGATAGAAGTCGAAGCCGCGAGCGAGGTCGTGCGCGAAGGCGGCGCGCATGCCCTGGTTCCAGTAGAGCTGGCCCGTCCCGGCGAGCACGGTCACCGAGGGAAAGCGCGCACGTACGGCATCCCCGGTGCCGTCGGTGCTTGCGTCATCCACCAGGATGACGTCCAGCGTGAACTCCGGCAGCGCTGTCTGCGCGAACAGCTTCTCGAGACAGAGCAGGGTGTGCGCGCGCCGGTTAAAGCTGGTCATCAGCACGGCGAGCGAAGGCCTTTCCTGTAGAGGTATCGCCATCTGGGTGATCTTTCTTCTCCGGTTTAGCGGACGGCGTACATGGAGCCACTGACAGCGGCGCCGATGATGGCGGATCCGTCCAGCAGGGTCACACGAAGGCCGCTGCGGGGGATGTAGAGTACGTCGTTTTGACGGAGTTCGATATCGGACTGGGGCTGCTTCGCGAGCTTGTTGAAGGGCACCTTGATCGTCTCGAAGACCTCGTCGTGAGGGCGCACGATGTACATGCCGTTTCTGGCCGCGTCCAGCGTGGTGCCGCCCGCGAGTGAGAGCGCCTGGTAGATGTTCAGCATGCCGCCGTTGACCATGACATAGCCGCCCGGGCGAGTCACCGCACCCAGAACGTAGACCACTCCGGCGCGGCGGACATACACGCTGTCCCCGGGCTGAATGACCGTAGTTTGCAGGCTGTTGAGCGAGTCGTGCGGGGTATACCGAATGTGCTGCACGGCAGGCGCTTCGTTTCCGCGACCGCGCTGAATCTCGATGTCATTGCCGGCGGCAAGCGTTTCTCCGCCAGCCAGGGCAAGCACTTCTGCGAGACTGCGGGCGCCGATCACCTGGAAGCGGCCGGGTGCCTGCACTTCACCCAGTACGGACACGAAGCTGGCGGCGTACTGCACCACGTTGAGCTGCACCACTGGGGAGACCAACAACTCCGCCCGAACCAGAGCCGAGGCAATGGCCTCCTGCGCCGCGAGCACAGTCATGCCGGCGATGTGTACGGGACCCAGTGTGGGGACAAAAACATCGCCGTTCGCATCGAGGCGAAGGCTCACATTGGACAGCTCCGGAACGCCGAAGGTCTCCATCGACAGCAAGGTTCCCGGCACGAGTTGCGCTTTCGAGAAGTCTTCCGGCGCGGCGATCGTCGGACCTTGGCTTCGCGTTGAGCTCGCGGGCATGGGGCGTCTTTGCAGACTCATCTCTTCCACGTTTGCCGGCAAGTTGGGACCGTACTGTTGGCCGTACAGAGTGCCGGCCACGACGCACAACGCGAAGCAGGCCAGGCGCACAGGCTTGAGCAGCGGAAGGGTGGATGTCTGGCTCATGGGGCTGGTCCTCACACCTGGTATCCGAACTTGGAGTAGGTGGCGGCCTTCACCTCAGCCGCATTGAACAGAACACCGAGCAACGGCGCGCTTGCGGTGTTCAGCATGTCCAGCACGCTTTGCGCGTCCCCTTTGGAGGTTTTGGAGGCCTGCACCACAAGAACGCAGGCGTCCGCACAAGCCGCCAGGACCCGGGCATCGGTGAACAGCATGGCCGGTGGGCTGTCGATGAGGATGTAGTCGAAGTCTTCGCGCAGCATCTGCAACAGGTCCGCGAACTTTGGCGAGCCCAGCAGCTCCGGCGCTCTGGCCGTGGATGCCCCTGCCGGCAGGATGGAGACACCCGGAACACCGGGCACGGCCAGCAGGCCTTGCAGGTCGCCGGCGGGGCCTTCCAGAAAGCGGCTTAGTCCAGGGCTTTCGGGCTCTCCCCACGCGGCCGGGGAGTGTGAGCGGCGCAGGTCTGCGTTCACAATGAGCACGCGATGCCCCTGCGCGGCGAGTGCTGCCGCGCTGTTCAGGCAGGTGGTCGCCTTGCCTTCCCCGGGACGCGCGCTCACGATCAGAACGACTTTGGACGCAGTGCCGTTCGCCGCCTGAAACGCTGTCGCACGGAAGGAGCGATAGGCCTCGGCCACACGGGACTGCGGCTCCTTGGCGACCCAGGGTGAGGACGCTTTGGACGGGGCAAACTTTGGAACGGTGCCCAGGACTTTCACAGAGAGCGTCTTCTCAACGGCCTCCGCCGTGTGAAGCGAGGAATCGAAGTACTCCGCGGCGAGCGCGGCCACAAGACCCAGCAGCAGTCCGAGCAACAATCCGCCACCGACATCGACGCGTTTCTTGGGCGAGGATGGCGTTGTGGGCACGCTGGCTGCGTCAATGAACGCGACCCGCGAGGTGCGCAGCCCGGTGGCCAATTGCGATTCCTGCAGCTTCGCGGAGAGGCTTTCGTACAGGCTGCGGTTGGACGCCGCTTCACCCTGCAGCAGCAACAGGCGATCCGCCTTCGTGGTCCAACGGCTCACCTCCCGCTGCTGTGTGCTGACCTGCCCGCGCAATGCGTCTTCAGAGCGGGTGGCCAGGTCGAGGTCACTCTTCGCGCGGTCGCGGATGCGGCCCAGTTCGGTGCGAATCTGGGTGTCTAACGCATCGTGCTGACGCGCATACTCTTGCATGACGGCGCTCTTGGGGCCATACTTCGTCGCCGCCGTGGCAGACTGCACGGCCAGTTCCGCCCCCTGCTCGCGCAAGTGTTGCAACAGCGTCAGGCCGTCATTTCCTGCAGCAAGGGCGCTGTCTGCCCCTGCCCCGGCGATCAGTGAACTGCTGCCCAGGCTAAGCACCGCATCGGTATCGCCCGTTGCCGCGACGCGATAGATCGCTTCCTTGGCCAGGCGAGACACCTGGGCATTGGTCAGGTCGTTGTTCAGGGCCAGCAAGCGCGCCACGGGAACGCTGTCCGAGGCAGGGTAGGCTTCGGGGCCTTTGCCGGAGACGCCGCCGGACAGCAGACCCAAGCCGGCCAACTCCTTTTCGTTGTCGCTGCCGTAGCGCTCTACCGCATGCTGGCTCTCTTCCACGCGCTGCTTCAGCACGCCAAGCTGATCGGTCAACCACGAAGAGACCTGCGAAACCGCCGTGTAGCGTCGCGCCGTGGCCTGCTCCATATAGGACTGCACCACCCCATTGGCAATGCGCGCGGCACGCTCCGCATCCGTGTCACGGTAGCTCACGCTGAGCAGCCGCGTTCCCTTCACGATGTCGACCGTTAGGTTCCGCTGAAAGAGCTTCAGCACGCGTTCGCGCTGATAGGGTGCACGCTCCAGGGGAAGACCCCGCTCGCGCACCAGAGGATGCTTAGCGGGCAGATCGGCAGGGATCGCAAACGGTTCGCTGTCGGTCAGGTGCAAGCGTTCAACAACGGACAGCACCGTGTTCTCGTCGCTGATCTCGGCCTGCTCCGTCTTCAATTCTGTGTTGAGGATGTCCATCGTCGGCAACTCCTCAGGCGTCGAGGAAGAGCTGTCGATGCCGAGGTCGCGGGTGCTGGGCTGAGCGAACTCCACGGTCGCTGTCGCGCTGAATTGCTTGGGTTGGGCGAGGGCAAATGCAAGGCCAAGGATCATGCCCAGCAACGCCAGCCCGGCGATCAGCCGGCGGCGCCGGTACAGACCCGCCAGAACGTCCTTCAATGTCAACTCCGGCTCTACGGGCTGGCCGGGCTGCACGAAGTCGATCCTGGAAGGCGAGGATGTTGGGGCATACACGTTGTCCGAGATCATAGGGCCGCCTTTCCCCCGCGCGGGTCCTCGGCACGGGGAACAGCGAGCCTGCGGGAGCTTACATGCACGCGTCCACCTCCCGCAGTTGCCGCGTGAGCACGGCCGCGCTTAGATTCCACACGGTGTCCATGGGGATCTCCTCGATACAGGGCATTGGTTTCCCTTTGGCTGGGTGGAACTTGCACACCCAGTTACAGCCGAAGCACTCCATTTGGCGTGTCGCAACGAGGGGCAAGGGCCGATGATCCCCGACCTTCTCGTCATAGGGCACGAAGCGCCCGTAGTGCCCGCCCCCCACGATGCAAACAGAAGGCACACCCACCGCCGCGGCGATGTGGACCGCGGACGTCTCATTGCTCACGAGCAGTTGCGCTCCCGCGATGATGGTCGTCAACTGCTGAAGGCTGGTCTCGCCCGCGAGGCTGGTCACGCCGGCGCCGGCGGCCTTTGCCACGGCTTCCGCCATCGCCCTGTCGGCAGGACCGCCGCAGAGAAGGACGGGCAAACCGCTCTCTTCGAAGCAACGCCTGGCCAGCGCCGCAAACCGCTCCTCCGGCCATTGCCTGCCTGCAGCCGAGGCACCCGGAAAGAAGACAACGTAGGGTGATCGCGGCAGAAGCTGTGCCAGTTCGCCCAGGCAGCCGA
The DNA here is from genome assembly GCA_964252405.1 of uncultured Acidobacteriaceae bacterium. GTDB lineage: Bacteria > Acidobacteriota > Terriglobia > Terriglobales > Acidobacteriaceae > Granulicella. The sequence continues at coordinate 6,481 of CAXUNH010000002.1, forward strand.
GGTTGACCACCGTGTGTAGCTCAGCCACCTTCGCCCCGTAGTTCGTTCCGGTGAGATCGCGCACCAGGGACGCGTTCGCTTGCATCTCGCTCATGGCTTCTGGAGGAGCGGGAAGAAGCCTCGTGTAGAGCTTGCGCTCCGCCGCACCCGGGCGCCCACCTGCGCGCAGAGGGCGGAGGGCAACACCGATGCGCTCCTGCGCGCCCGAGACGCGAACGACAGCATCGCCCATCTCCCGCACGCGGTTGAGCGTGGGCTGAAGGACCGTGCCGAAGCGTGACTCCCGTATCGCCCTCAGGAGCGTACGGCGATAGCGAAGGTTATGTTTGAAGGCCCGCTGATCCAGCGCAATGACCTCGTCGAACAACGCTAGTTCCTCAGCGAAGCTGGCCCAGGAGGCACTCGCGAGCAAAGTCGTGCGGATGCCCTTCGACCCGAAGTGCTCGGCAAGGGCACGAGCCGCGTCCAACCAGACGACGAAGTCTCCGATGTTATCCAGCCGCACGATCAGGACCCGCTGGTTGTCGGGAATGGGGGAGCGCAGCAGCACAAGGGTGTCCGCCGCGTACAGCAAAGTGCGTCTCGCGGCTGCCTGCACAGGGCGCAGCGTACGCGATACCGCCCTTCTCACGCGCGCTTGCATCGTCGGAGACGGCGTCATGCTACCCGCCTTTGCAGAAGCATGCGGCCCACCTTACGCAGCGCTCGTTCCGGCAATGCGGGCGTATGCCAGTGGCTAAGCTGCTGGTCGATGGCGTCCAGCGACCGCGACGCGATCATCGTGGGAGGGTGTGAGAGAGGAAAGGCAAGCTGGCCAACGGTGACCCCGGGCGCGCCGTGCGGGTCGGTGGAGTGCGTGGCTCCTTCGCCAAAGCCGATGTTCGAAACCAGGTTCACCCGCGGCGTTACGGCCAGCGCGCGGCGGCACAGGTTGGTGTACATCCACTGGTAGTCCCACGTGTTTGGCCCCTCGCCGCGATGCATGCGGTCGAAGATCGCAGTCCAGTAGCGCTGGGCGGAGCGGTCGGGAAAGACCTCGGCAAGCAGATTGCTGTTGCGAACACTGGGCCACGTGGTGAGGTGCTCATCGTACTCGGCCCATGAATCGCGCCATGTGGCCCACCCCCAGATGTGGGTCATCTCCGAGAAGAAATAGCTGTACGAGGCCTGATCCTGGTCCGCGGAGTGGTTGAATCCTGTGATCATCGACACCCGGGCGTCACCCCGGTAGCGGACGAGCATCTCTTCGCTGAAGCGAAAGAAGCTAGGGTCCGGAACGATGTCGTCTTCGAGAATGATGGCCTGCTCCACCAGCGAGAAGGCCCAGTTCAGACCGCTGATGACCCGCCGCCGGCAGCCAAGATTCTCGGAGGCGAACTCGGTCCGCACCTCGCAAGGCCACGTGACGGCTGTGGCGATCTGACGCACCTGGTCGCACAGGGCCTGCTCGCCTTCGCGGCCCGCCCGGGGACCGTCGGCGACCACCAGAAGTTGCGGCGGGCGCGCCTCGGCGATGCGGGCGAAGACCTTTCGGGTAAGCGCCGGCCGGTTGAAGACGAGAAAGATCACCGGAGACTGCAAGTGCCAGTCTTCGTGCCGACCGGCGCCACCGTGGATCTCCGGGTTCATGGACTGCTTCGTCACGTTACCTGCTCGAAGCCAGTAAACCGGAATGTCCCGGAGTCCGAAAGACACATAGGTTGTAGACCTTGGCCCATTCGTGTCGTAGCGGGACAGCGCTAAGGGAATCGGCGGATCTGCCGATGATCAAGCCAGCAGCCCGAACAGGGGCATCGGTTCAGTAAACCAGGGGATCAATGGCTAAGCAGCGGAAGCGTTCCTTCTTGCGTGGAGCAGTGTCGTCTCAACTCGGTGCATGGCTCTGTTTGTACCTGCTCGCCGGGATGGGCGGGTTGACCGGATGTGGCGCCTCCTCACGCGGTCTCGCCGTGTCGGCGGTGTCGCTTTCCCCCTCGACGGGCTCGCTCAACGTGGGGGAGCAGATCGGTTTTAACGCAACGGGCGTCACGGACGCGTCCGCGTGCGCGTGGAGTTCCTCGGCTCCCGGAGTACTGGCTGGGACCGGCCCGGGTGTCTTCCAGGGCCAGTCGGCGGGCAGCGCGACGGTGAGCGCTCAGTGTGGAGGCGTGACCGCATCGGCCATGGTGGTGGTGGCCAGCCACCAAGCCTCTGGCCCCATCACCATCACCCACGGAGGCACATATACGGGCACCTGGAGCAGTGAGGACTGGCACACGCCGGCTGTTAGGATTCAGACGACTGACCCAGTCATTCTGCGGAACTCCACCATCACGGGCCGTGGTGACCTGATCTCGATTCCGTCCACAGGGACCGGAGCGAACGTCACGGTAGAAAACGTAACCGGCACGGCTCTGGATCCCATGGCGGCTGGCGTGCAGCGCGGCAACTTCGTTGTCGCGGAAGGCGTTGCCTCGCTCATTGTGAAGCATTGCACGATCTCCGGCGCGCGGTTTGGCGTGAAGTTTCTTGCTTCTCCCGCAGCAAGCCTGCAGATCACAGAGAACGTGGCTACCGATCTCGAGGACCGGACCAGTGACGGGAGCGGGGGATTTCTGAACGATCGCCCGGATCTGGGCCACTTCGTGATGCTGAACGGGGTCGTCGCGCCGCACGGGGCCGAGATCGCCTGGAACCAGGTGACGAACACCGTGGGCCAAAGCTCGACGGAAGACGTCTTCAACCTCTACAAGAGCCAGGGCTCACCGGGAGCGCCGATCAGCGTTCACGATAACTACATGGAGGGAAACTCCTCCCCGGCGGTGGCTCAGTATACGGGATCCGGCCTGATCGCCGACGGCGACGCTGCGCAGCCGGAGACGGCCTTCGTCAACTTCGTTCGCAACCAGGTTGTTCATACCGCGGGCTCAGGCGTTGAGATTGCTGCCGGTCACGACATCCTCGTCAGCGACAACCGGGTGGTTTCCTGCGGAGTGGACGGTAACGGCGACTGGATCGCAGCGCCCTTTGTCAATGCCATCGTGGTCTGGAACTACTACGGGGTTTCGCAGTTCAGCAACATTGTCGTCCAGGGCACCGTAGGTGGGATGTTGCGCCCGGACGGTAACGGACTGCCCATGGTCGCTGATATTTGGGTACGAACCCAGGACCTCGATGCCACAGACGTTATGCGCGCTCAGGCCTTCACAGACCCCTGTCTTACGGGCAGTCAACCCAATTCCGCTGCAGAGGACGCAGAAAGGGCCTTCTGGCAGGCGAAGCTTTCAAAGAACAACATCAAGCCGGGAAACTAGACGGCGACCGTGGATCTCGAGTGGCAGCGGTCGTGGTCGGTCGACCCAGGACGAAAGTTGCACAGTGCTCCCCCGCATGGGCGGGAGCGGCCTAGGGCGTGCGCCCTTAGAATCCGGCTAGCTTCACAGGCGACCGGGGTGCAGCAGGACGTTGGCAGGAACCCTCGATGGGGTTTCTCTCTCCGGGTGGCGGGATATCTCCCCCACCCGGCTCGCCCCGCGCCCCGAGGTGAAAAGGCAGGTATGGCCTCAATGATACGCCCAATCAGTACGTCGAACCTGCGCGTGGCTTTGTTGACGAACAGCCTTTCGCCCCACACGCTGCCGCTTTGTGAAGGGATCAACAGGCGAGTTCGTGAGCTGCGGGCGTTTGTTTCCGCGCCCTCGGACACATTTCACGACTTCCCGCGTCCACAAGCTAGCTTCAAAATCGTGGTTCAGCGGTCCTTCAACGCCCTGCGCCTCCGCTACCGAACAGAGGACTTTTCGATTCGGGAGCCAATGCACTTGCCGATGGACACGGTGCCTCAACTGGTTCGCTACAAGCCGGACGTCATCCTGTCCGGTCAGTTTGGCGCGCGCACCCTGTTTGCCATTCTCTACCGGAAGTTCCACCCCCGAGTGCGGCTGGTTCTTTGGGCGGCTCTCTCGGTGCACACCGAAAGTGAGCGCAGCCGGCTGCGGCGTGGGCTACGACGCTGGATGCTCCGCCGGGTAGATGGCGTGTTCGTCAACGGCCGAAGCGGGGAACAGTACTTGAGAGCGCTCGGCTTCTCCGGACCTGCATGGAGGATCCCCTATACGATTGACGACTCCCTGTTTCGCTCATCGAGGTATGAGCCACAAGCACAGGATCTGCGGCTGCTCTTCTGCGGACGGGTCGATCTGACAAAAGGTGTTCTTCGTTTCTGCCGAGCGCTCCATCGCTGGTGCGCGGAGCATCCCCAACGTCGCATTCGGCTGCAGATCATCGGCAATGGACCGGACTGCGCCTCCATTCAGGCCCTTCCACCTCTCGCCAACCTGAGCTTGCATCTGCTGCCGAGAATCGGTCAAAAGGAACTGGCCGGCTACTACCACCAAGCTGACATCTTCGCCTTCCCGAGCCTCTTGGACGAGTGGGGTGTGGTGGTGAACGAAGCCATGAGCGCGGGTTTGCCTGTACTCGGCAGCATCTACAGCCAAGCCGCCGTGGAGCTTATTGCCGACGGAGCAAATGGCTGGCTGTGCGATCCGAAGAGCGAAGAAAACCTGTTTGCCAGCCTGCATCGCGCACTCTGCACTTCGGCCGAGGAACTCCGGAGCATGTCTGCCTGCGCCCGGTCTACGGTGGACAAGATTGCGCCGGGAGTGATCGCGGAGCGAGCCGTTCAGGCGATTGCCGATCTGTGCGGCGTGGAGTCCTCCCGACCGGCACCTTCGCCGGACCTTTCTCTCACGCGAGCCACGGCGATCTCCGTCCCATGAGAGTCCTCATCGCGCACAACCGTTATCAACAACCTGGAGGCGAAGACCAGGTCGTGCGTGCCGAGGCGGCGATGCTGCGGCACCATGGTCTCTGCGTCGAGGAACTGGCGTTCGACAACGAGGGTATCCATGGGATTACGGGGCAGTTGAGGGCAGCCGCCAACTCTTTCTTTTCCCCATCCGCGTACCGCCGTGTGCAGCAGGCTATTCGATTGTTCCAACCGGATCTTCTTCACATTCACAACTTCATGCCTACGCTGTCGCCGGCAGTCTTCTTTGCGGGTCGACACGGCCGCGTTCCGATCGTTCAAACACTGCACAACTACCGGCTTATTTGTGCAAAAGGAACGCTGTACCGCGACGGAAAGCCATGCGAAAAGTGTTCAGAGCAGAATTCGTTTCTGCCGGGTGTCGCCCTGGGCTGCTACCGCGGCAGTCGCCTTGGAAGTGCGGTCGTAGGCGGAACGGTAGCCTTGCACGCGAGTCTGGGAACGTGGCAAAACCGGGTTGACCGGTATATCGCGCTGACCGAATTCGCCGCGGAAAAGCTGGGTCGCCAACGCGTTCCCTTCGACCGCATTCGCGTGAAGCCGAACTTCGTCTCTGATCGCGGGATCGGTTCCGGGGACCAGCAGGTGGCGTTGTTCGTTGGCCGCCTCAGTGAGGAGAAGGGCATCGGTACGCTGCTTGCGGCCGACGCGGCGCATGCGCTGCCTCTGCCGGTTGTGATCGTAGGAGACGGTCCATTGCGTGAGCAGGTCAAGGCCGCGTGCGCTCGTCCGGGGAGCAGCCTGACTGCGGTGGGACACGAAAGCCCGGCACAAGTGCTCGAGCGCATGAAGCGAGCAGCCGTTCTTCTCGTACCCTCAGTCTGGTACGAAGGCTTTCCAGTCTCGGTCGTTGAGGCACTGTCCGTCGGTGTTCCGGTGATCGCGTCCAAGCTCGGCGGCTTGCCGGAGATCGTGCCCCACGGCGAGTGCGGCCTGCTGCACGCGCCGGGAGACGCTGCGTCTTTGGTGGAGGCCATGCACACCTTCCAGGCCATGCCTGCCGAACAGAAGGTGAAGCTGCGGATTACCTCACGAAAGCGTTATATGGATCGGTACAGCGAAGGCATAAATTATGCGCAGTTGAACGACATCTATGCCCAAGCCATCACAGCCGCAGCACATCACCCAAGGCAGCCGGTTCGCCTCGCGGCCAAACCCGCTGCCCTCCCGGATGAAGCGGAAACGAACCTTCAGTTTGGGCGTTGAAGCGCGCCGGAACGCCCCGGCCGGCTGTGCGTGTGAACAGGGGCGCTCCGTACCGGCTTCGCTCAATGCAGCGCTGGCCCGGCAGTTCAAACCGTGTTGCTGCACCGTGGCCATCAGCCGCAGCACTACGGGGAGGTCAGATCGGGAACGGCCCTTCACTCGCGCGGGTTTTCGACATTGCAGATCCCCACGCGGAAGCAGACAGGCATCCATGGGATTTGCCACACCTCGTAGGCCACTTGAACTTCGGCCTGCCCTGGGAGGTGCCGAGACTCCGTCCCGAGGTCCCGATCCCCGGCGCAACATTCTCGCTCCGAGGTGCCCGCGGAGCTTCGATGCAGGGCTTGCGAGCCTCTTCAATGGTTCATTCGTGGCAGCGTCGGCCTCCATCGGCGCGATACCGACTCACCCGCAAGTTAGCGCCGAGGTCCTGCGTGCGCTACTGACAGACACGACCGGCTAGCCGGAGCATGGTCGAAGTGCGTTCCCTCCGGGCCAGGAACTACCGATATGTTCTTTTTGCAGACCACGGCATTGCAGGACGTCCCAGCCCAGGAAAAGCTCAGTCCAGGGTTACCGGGGGTCTCTGCTTCCACCGGCAGCCAGATCGCCCTCTATCCAACCACGTTCACCATGGCCGTTCCATTTGCCTGGCGCTTGCGAAGTCCGGAAGCACCGGTTGAGTCACTTTTGAATGCCTGAACTCTTAGAACACGCGAATCTTCATCTTGCGCTGGTCCAGCGGCAGCCGGACCGTTTGTTCCCCGACACGTGCCCTGTGCTGGGCGTGCCGGTGAGCGCGACCACGTCCGAACGAACCGTGAACTTAATCAACCACTGGATTGCCACGAGCACACGGCCCCGGTTGATCACCTTCACCAACGTTCACATGGTGGTGGAAGCGCAGCTTCGCCCGGAGTTCCAGCAGATCCTCAACAGGACCGACCTGAACTGCCCGGATGGAGCCCCCATTCACTGGCTGGTGAAGTCCCAGGACGGCAGCGCGGAGAAGATCTCCGGGCCGGACTTCCTGCCCGTGTTCTGCGAGCAGTCGGTCCAGCACGGGCACAGGCACTTCTTCTACGGAGGCGCAGAAGGCGTGCCCGAGCAGGCTACGGAGGCGTTGCGCTCCCGTTATCCGGGCATCCACATCGTGGGACATCATGCGCCCCCCTTCCGCGAGCTGACGGATGCGGAAGCCGAGCGCACCATCGACCAGATCAATGCGACTCACGCCGACGTGGTTTGGGTGAGCCTGGGGTGTCCCCGGCAGGAGCTATGGCTGGACAAGTACGGAAGCCGCTTGAACGCCAAAGTTGTCCTTGCGGTCGGACAGGCGACCGACATCATCGCCGGCGTAAAATCACGCTGTCCCTCTCCTCTGAGCAAGCTTGGATTAGAGTGGGTGTACCGGCTTGCCAAAGACCCGCGCCGCCTTTGGAAGCGCTACCTTGTGACGAACTCGCTGTTTCTCCTGCTTCTGCTGCGAAGCAAGTTGACCGGAGGGAACGCGGATTCGCCGAACGCGGCCTAGCCTGCAATGGCCCGCATGCACGAACGAGCGCCGGGACTAAAGCTTATAAAGCATCACTCTGCGTCCGAGCTTCGATTTCTCGTTCGAGGGGTATCAGGCGACTCAGGGTCGTCTAGCTGGTGGTACTGCCTGGTGAGGCGTTCAATCAACCAGTTCAGGAGCCTCAAGACACTTGCCATCTTTGCTCTGCTCTGCTCTGTCCTAGAGCATACGCGCGAGATGGCAGGGTCGTAACGGGGGGTCAGTACGGGCGAGGATTTTCGGCCTCGCCCGCAGTTTCCTAGCTTTGGTTTGCCAGTGGGAACAGCGTCAGCGTTCGGTGGATCCCGACGCTAGCCCACCACCCTGTACCCGAGTTGGAAGGGATTGGCGCCAAGAGCACCAAGCAGATACCAGCCGGTGGCGCCGATGTGGAGCGAAGGTCCATAGGTGTAGCCGAACCCTGTATCCAAGGTGCTCGTCGCGGCCACCAGACCCTCACCCTGCGGGATGGGTTTGCCGTTCACGGTTTTGCCGGCACCGAGCTCCGACTGCGCGCGGATGCACTGCTGTACCAGGCCCGCCGCCGTCCCAAGATCGGAAAACAGCCCAAAGAGGTTGTCCCGTCCACGAAGCACGCGGGCGACGAGCGCGGCGATGGTATGCCCTGTGCCCTCCAACCAGACAGCCTGCGGGTCATAAGCGGTTGTGGTCAGGCTGGCTGAATCGAAGACCAGGCCATGGATCCGTTCGTTCCCGGTAAGGTCGCTATGCGGGGCGGAGGGTGTATCGGTCGCCTGGAGGTTCGCCAGCGCCCAGTCGATCGTTCCGCGGTACTTGTTGTTCAGGAGCGCAAGGTACGACCAGGTCTGGCAGTCCTCCGGAATCGGGTAGGGATTGATCGTCTTTCCATCGCCCAGAGTGCCCGTATAGAAGAAAGGCCCCGCCGGGTTGTACATGGCGATGACGAAGTTCAGCGCATGCAGCGCTAACTCCGACCAGGTCATGTTGATTGAGCTTGACCTGGCATTATCCGTCAGTTTGCCGAGCATCGTGAAGAACGCGTAGGTGTCGATGTTGTGTTCGGTGGACTTCCCATTGGTGGAGGGCACGGAGACATTGACGTTGTTGATGTAGTGGATCTCGGTGCCGAACTTGAAGCCGCCTGGACCGTAGGTGTCGTAAGTGTTGGACACAATCCAGTTCGCTACCAGCAGGGCGCCTGTCAGGAAGCGGCTCTGCTTTGTTCGCGCGTAAAGCTGGGCCAGGGCCATGCCCGCCCATGCCTGGTCGCCGGTGCTGCTGCTGTAGAAGTAGTAGGGCGCCGCCGCGGGTCGGATATACGCGCCACTGCCGTTCGGCGCGCTTTGACCGACGAAAAAGGCCTGGGGGAAGCGCCCATCGTCGATGGGGAAATCGTACGGATGCGCCTGCCCGTACAGCAGTCCGTCCCCGAGCACGATGGCGCGCTCGAGCAGGGCCGGATCTTCGCTGGCGAGGTAGGCGTGAATCGTGACCGCGTTGTCGTAGGTGAAGGCGGTATCCTGCAGCGCCTCGTCACTGTAGCTTTGGGTCAACCGGACCGTGGTGCCCGTGGCATAGGCGTCCATCATGAAGTTCTGAAAGGCGAAGGCGCGTTCGATGGAGTTGGCCAGAGAAACAAGGCTGTTCCCGAGCGGGGAGCTTTGCGCGGCTGCGGGAGAGCCGGAAAGCAGGGCCGGTGAGGAAGCCGCAGCGACGGTGAGAGCGGGAGCGTAGCCCAGCAAGGCGCGGCGCGAAAGAGACAGTTTTGCCATGAAAAAGATTCCTCCTGGAGAAGCGTCGGCCAATATACGCCACCCCGGGCAGGTCAGAAAAGGGAGCGGTCTGACAAGGACCGGCCGCGCTGAAAACGGCTGGCAGCCCCCGAGGCAAGTGAATGGCTTTCGCGATGGCAGTCCGACGCGAGGACGCCTTTCAGCTTGACGCAGAAGGTACGCCCTGGACTGAGCGCATCCATGGCCACGCCGTGTGTTAGCGCCCGCGCGCGAGCATCAGTTCCCCAGGCGGATTGACTGGCCCATTACGGTCCGCTTTCGATCACGGCGTCAGGTCTCCCCGCGTACTCCGCCCAGGAGCCGTCGTAGAGGCTGACCTCCCGTGCCCCGCAGCGTTCGAGTCCCAACGCAAGCACCGCGGCGGTGATGCCGGAGCCGCAGCTTGCCGCTACCGGTTGCGCGAAGTCTACCCCGTGGGAGGCGAAGATCTCCCGTAGCTGGTCAGCGCTCTTCAGGCGGCCGCCGCTCACGATCTCCGTGTAAGGCACATTCACGGCTCCCGGCATGTGGCCCGAAGGGATGCCCGGGCGCGGCTCCGGCGCGGCGCCGGTGAAGCGGCCTGCGGACCGTGCATCCAGCACCTGGCCGCCCTGCCGGAGCAGCGCCTGTACCCCGTCGAAGTCCCGCACCGCCCCGGCGTGCAGCACGGCGTGGAAGGCAGCACGGGCTCGGGTGACGGGCCCCTCTTCCAGCCCGTACCCGGCATCGGTCCACGCCGTTCGTCCGCCGTCGAGCACAGACACATCGCGGGCACCCATCGTGCGCAGCATCCACCAGGCACGCGGCGCGGAGAACACCCCGTCCTGCTCATAGACCACGATCGTCATCTCGCTCCCGACGCCCAGGGCTGCCATACTCCTGGCGAAAGTTTCGGGCGGGGGCAGCATGTGGGGCAACGTCGTCCCGTGGTCAGAGAGCGCTTCGATGTCGAAGAAGACCGCGCCTGGAAGGTGTGCCGCAAGATAGCGCGCGTGGGTGTCCACGACCGGGATAACACCCACAGGCGGCAGCGTGGCATCCAGCACGGCCAGGTTGGGTTCCCCCAGCCGGGCAGCCAGCCACGATACGGAGACCAATGGATCCATGCCCCTCAGCTTACGCCGCGTCGCACGGCTTACTCACACCATGGCTGAAGACAGGTCGTCATCCCTGGTTTCGCGGATCATGAGCAAGCCCGCCAGCGTGAGCACGCTGGAGCAGGCCAGGTAATAGCCGACGTACTGCAACCCATAGTTCTTCGCAAGCCAGGTAGCGATGTACGGGGCGACGGACGCGCCCAGGATGCCGGCGATGCTGAAGGCCAGCGAGCTTCCGGTGTAGCGCACCGGCGTGGGAAAGAGCTCGGACACCAAGGTTCCCAGCGGCCCGTAGGTAAAGCCCATCAGCCCCAAGCCAATCACCATCATGGCCACAACGCCCGTGGTCCCGCCGTGAAACAAGGGCGCCAGGCCAAAGCCGAACAGACCGATCAGCACAGTGACGCCCATCATGACGGGCCTGCGGCCCCGCTCCGCCAGCAAGGCGGCAAGCGGAATCGTCAGCGCAAACAGCACGACACCCGCAAGCTGAATGAGCAAGAATTGATTGCGGCTGTAGCCCAGCGCGGTGGTGCCCCAGGAGAGCGCAAAAACGATCATCAGATAGAAAATCACGAAGGTTGCGAGGCACACCAGAATGCCGGCGAGCAGTGCGCGCCCGTGTCGCCGGAAGACCTCCATCATGGGTGCGGCGACGCGCTCTTTCCGCTCCACCGAAGCCATAAACACGGGCGTCTCCGTAAGCGTAAGCCGCACATACAAGCCCAGCAGCACCAGCACGGCACTGGCAAGAAACGGAAGCCGCCAGCCGAAGGCGAAGAACTGCGCATCCGTGAGCAGGCGCGACAGCAACAGGAAGACACCTGCCGACAACAGAAAGCCCAGCGGTGCGCCCAGTTGCGGAAACATCCCATACAGCGCCCGTTTGCCCGGCGGAGCGTTCTCCACGGCGAGCAACACCGCACCGCCCCATTCTCCGCCCAGCCCGATCCCCTGCCCAAAGCGGCAGAGGGCCAGCAGCAACGGCGCCAGAAACCCGATGCTGGCATGTGTGGGGAGCACACCGATGAGGAAAGTGGACAGCCCCATCGCCAGCAGGGCCAGCACCAGGGTGCGCTTGCGTCCGATGCGGTCGCCGAAGTGCCCAAAGAGCGCAGAGCCGATGGGCCGTGCAAGGAAAGCGATCCCAAACGTGGCAAGCGACGCCAGGGTGGACGATGCGGGATCCGTCGCTGGAAAGAACAGTCGCGGGAACACCAGAACCGCCGCCGTGGCGTAGATGTAGAAGTCGAAGAACTCCACCGTGGTGCCCACCAGGCTGGCGAACAAGACCTGCCGCGGTGTGTTGGTTGGTTGGCTCAGCGCTTGGGCACTCATCTTCACGCCACTGTACCCGACCCGGCGGCCCTGGCGCTCCGGTGCTGTTCACAACCTGGGTGCACGACCGGCCGGTAGCCTACTCGCCCATGGCGTCTACCGACACTCAACACCGGGCCGGCCCGGCAGCACTCCGGGACTTTCTTACCGCCTGCGGGTCAACAGAACAAACAAGACGATCATTAGCAGGAGACCCAGACCTCCGGGCCACAGAAAAAAGCCGCCGCGGCTGCTACCGCCGATCACGACGCAGCCCGTCAGCCCCGCGCACAACGCCAGAGCCACAAGCGCTCTCGGCATGACAGCGGCGACGCGCGGTCTGCGCCGCGTTCGAAGGTCGTCTATCATTTGCTCTCCCATGCTCAGGAATTGGCTCGCAGGCCCCGGTTCGAGCGGCTCGTTCCCGGCGTTTCAAACAGGGCGGTGGACGTGCGTCCGTCAGGGTTGATCACCACCACGGTGTAGGGGCCGGGCGTGGTGTACGGCAGTGAGAGGGTAAACGCCGTGCCGGTGGCGCCGGACAGCGTCACGCCCTCGACCGTCTGCCCCACGCCGTCGCGGACCTCCGCACGAAAGCCCGCAACGAAGTTATGGCCTTCCACGGAGTACTCCCGCTCGCCCACAGCTTCGATACTGAGGATTTTCGGTCCCAACGGGCCCAGGCTGTTTTCGTCCACCATGACGGATCCCCTCGCAACGTGCTCTGCGAAGTAGGATGCACCCTTGACTATTTCTCGCTGCTGGGCGGCGTTAGCCCCTTCAGCCGCATGTACAGCGCCAGGGTGGCGTACTGCTCGTTGTCATGCGATAGGGTGCCCCACATCAGGCCGATGCTTGAGCGCTTGCCCGCCGGCCCGACCGGGACCATCTCGGTCAGGTTCGCGTCCGTCAGCGCGGCGAAAGCCTTGTCGCACTCCGCGAAGGAGCTTTGCAGGGCCTGTACGATCGCTGCCTTGTTCGCGGTCTCCGGTGGCACCCCGGGTAGCGACCCAGCCGTTCCGTTCATCGCGCCGCAGGACCGTCCCTGCGCTTCGGAGATGTGATTCACCACACGCGCAAACGTGCGGATATCCGGCGTCGGCTTGTAGCTGTAGCTGTCCGCGGGCATGTTGTCCGCCGCCTTCAGAATGTTGGCTTTCAGCCCGTTGTAGGCACGTTGCACCTCGGCCGCGGGCCCGGAGGGACCGGCTGCCGCCTGCTGTGCTCGCGTCGCCAAACCCACTGTCGTCACCGTGATCGCGACCACTGCTGCTACTCCTACGCTTGCCTTCGTTCCGCGCACACTTGCCTCCTTTACATCCCACAACAGCCTACTCGCAACGACCGCACACAGCGCGAGTACGACGACCGGTACTTCGTTTGCGATCTCAGCGGTACCCGCATCAGATCGCGGAGACCGGGCGTAAGATGAAGCCATTCTGGAGGCGCAGATGGCCAGCACGACGCTCACCCCGGTCCTCGAGTACCTGAACACCACATATCGACCCGACTGCGACTATGTGGACGGCGAATTGAAGGAGAGGAACGTGGGCGAGCAATCACACGCGAGCATTCAGGGAATCCTGACCGCAATCTTCCATACTCATCGGGAAGCTTGGCAGGTACGGGCGCTTCCCGAGCAGAGGGTGCAGGTCACCCCTACCCGGTATCGCATACCGGACATCTGCGTTCTGCGCCGTTCCGACCCGAAGGACCCGGTCATAAGCAAAGCTCCCTTACTTTGCATCGAGGTGCTCTCCAAGGACGACACGCTGACCGAACAGCAGGAGCGCGTCAACGATTACAGTGCTATGGGCGTGGTTCACATTTGGGCCATCGATCCACTGCTGCGCATCGGCTATGTCGCCTCATCGCGCGGCTTCGTCCAGCCGGACGACGGTTTCCTCCGCATCGAGAACACGCCTATTGCGATTCGACTTGCAGATCTCTTCGCCGAAATGGATGAGATGTAACTCACACTCTGCTTCCTTACCCACCCGCTATAGCCCCAATGATCAGGAACGGCTCACGTCCCTGGGCGACGGCCTCGGGCAGCAGATGGTCCGGGCCCAGATGCGACAGGTCCTCCTGGCAGGCGAAAAAGCGGATGAAGGCGCGGCGCTTGCCCGTCCCGTGATCACGAACGCAGCCCTCCAGCATCGGGTAGCGCGCCTCCAAGGCATCCAGCACTGTTCGCTGCGTCACCGGCGTCTCTACCGCCAACGACAGCATGTGAGCGCAGCCGGCCAATCGGCAGAGATTGGCCGGCACCTCGACCTGCACCGTGGCCGTCACGCCAGCGTCTGCGCCTCTACCGAAAGCACCGCCGGCAAGTCGCGCACAATCGCCTCCCACGTGTCACCGCCGTCCGAGGACCCATACACCTGCCCTCCCGTGGTGCCGAAGTACACACCGCAGTCGTCGAGTTGGTCCACCGTCATCGCATCGCGCAGCACGTTGACGTAGCAGTGCTCCTGCGGCAGGCCCCTGGTCAGCGGCTCCCACTCATTGCCGCCGGTCTTGCTGCGATACACCCGCAGCTTGCCGTCCAAGGGAAAGTGCTCGCCATCGCTCTTGATCGGCACCACGTACACCGTCTCCGGCTGGTGCGCGTGCACGTCGATCACGAAGCCGAAATCCGTCGGCAGATTGCCACTGATCTTCGTCCAGTTATCCCCGGCGTCGTCCGAGCGCATCACGTCCCAGTGCTTCTGCATGAACAGTGTCTGTGGCCTCGCAGGGTGCATCGCCACATGGTGCACGCAATGGCCAACCTCCGCCGTGGGATCAGGAATGTACTTGGAGTACAGGCCGCGGTTGATGGGCTTCCAGCTTTCACCGCCGTCGTCAGTACGAAAGGCTCCCGCTGCGGAGATCGCGATGAAGATTCGCTTTGGATCTACCGGATCAAGAATGATGGTGTGCAGACACATGCCGCCAGCGCCCGGCTGCCATGCGGGCCCGGTGCCGTGCTTGCGCAGCCCGCTCATCTCCGCCCAGGTGTCCCCGCCGTCGAGGGAGCGGAACAGGGCCGCGTCCTCTACGCCCGCGTACACCGTCTCCGCGTCGCTCAGCGACGGCTCGAGATGCCAGATGCGCTTGAACTCCCACGGGTGCGCCGTGCCGTCGTACCACTGGTGGGTGCCGGGAACGCCGTCATACGGCAGCTTGTTGGAGACCGCCTTCCACGTCTCCCCGCCATCGTCAGAGCGCTGCACCACCTGCCCGAACCACCCCGAGCTCTGCGACGCGTAGATGCGGTCCGGGTTCACCGGCGAGCCCTTCAGGTGATACAGCTCCCAGCCCGCAAAGTGCGGTCCGGAGACCTTCCAGTCTTTCCGCTTGCCATCCGCCGTCAGCACAAACGCGCCCTTGCGCGTTCCCACCAGCAATCGAACCTTACTCATGCCTTCTATCCTTTCTTCCCTTTGTTCTCGGGCCCGGTGGATCCGGCGAACGGCGGAAGGATGGGCGTTGAATCCCGCTCTTTCCATCGCCGGTACGTCTCCGCCAGCACGGCGGCACGGTTTGCCTCCATGTGCGTCATCACGGCGCAGGGCGCACCGGTGTCCTCATACTTCGCGGCCCACAACAGCAGTTCCAGCAGCACCGGCGCAAACGCAATGCCCTTCTCCGTCAGCCGGTAGAGCACGCTACGCGCGTCCTCAGGATCCCGTTCCGACGTCACCATCCCGGCCGCCGCTAACCGGCGCAAGCGGTCGGCGAGTACGTTGGTGGCAATGCCTTCGCCGGAGTTAAGGAACTCGCCGAAGGTCTTGTACCCGCGCACCATCATGTCCCGGATCAGCAGCAACGACCAGCGGTCGCCGAAGATCTCCAGCGACACGCTGACTGGACAGCCGGAGCGGCGCCGGGAGTTGCTGCTAGGGGCCACGTCCGCAACCTAGTGAATTCACTTGCAGAAAGCAAGGGAATTCTGCTCAGATGCTCCGAAGTCACCGAGCGGGTACGGTCCGGCCCTGCCCCCCAATCTCCCTGGAGGACCAGCCATGAGCGAAATTGCCGCCTCGCCCCGCATCATGCCGTTTCTGTGGTTCAACTCGGAGGCCGAAGAGGCCGTCGAGTTCTACCTGACCGTGTTTCGGAACTCGCGCCGTCTAGATGACCTCGCCACGGACCCTTTGCCCCAAAATCCAAAGGGCGGCGTGCTGACGATCGCCTTCGAACTGGACGGACAACGCTTTGTCGCGCTCAATGGCGGACCGATGTTCAAGTTCAATGAAGCGGTCTCGTTCGTGATCCGCTGCGACGATCAGAACGAAGTGGACTATTACTGGAGCACGCTGGCCGAAGGCGGATCGGAAGGCCATTGCGGCTGGCTCAAAGACCGCTTCGGTCTGTCCTGGCAGGTTGTTCCGACTCGGGCGCTGGAGTTGATGCGCCATCCCAAAGCGCTGCAGGTCATGATGGGGATGAAGAAGTTCGATATTGCCACAATCGAACGCGCGGCGGAGTCCTAAACGGTCTCGCTGCAACGCAGGTTGGCCCGAGAACCATGCCGAAACGGCGAAGGCCCAGGCCGCTTGCAGCCGGCCTGGGCACTTCCAAAGGCGAGGGTTAGTGAGCGGGGGTAACGCGAACCAGAGAGCGAACGCTGTCCAGCATGTAGGCCCAGGCGTCGCGCAGCATGACGCTGTAGACGCACACCAGCCGGCGCAGGGTCATGCCCGTGATCTCAACTTCGACGTAGCCTGCGGCCAGTTCGTGCTCGACCTTTTCGAACATGCCTCTGGAGGACTCGATAGACTCCTTCAACTGACGGCGGCGTGTGTATTGGGACATAACGATCACCTTTGCAGATTGGGGGGTGTAGACCGGGCAAACGGCTCCGGTAACCGGGTGGAAGTCCGCTGAAGAGCCGGCGGAAAGAAGAGAACGGAAGGGGAGAATCCGGGCAGCCAAGAAACATCTCCGGTTCGGCGCGCGGTCAAGGGCCATGCGACGAGGATCTCGCCGAGGAACAGGGACGGGCTGATTGGCGCCACCCTCTGTTCCTCTTGCTGATGTTGAGCATGCGGGAACCCCGGGTGGGTCTGCTATCCCTCTTAGGTGGGGGATGTTGGCGCAGGTGCTATGCGGCGGTGCGACCTTCGTTGGAAGATTGGAACCGTCAAAATGGCCGCGATACACTCATTCCCATGCCACTCCGCAGCGAACTGCCCCTCGCCGAAGTCGACCCCGAGATCGCCCGCGCGATCGAAAACGAGACAGTCCGCCAGCACGACGGCCTGGAGATGATTGCCAGCGAGAACTTCGTCTCGCGCGCCGTGCTCGAGGCCGCAGGCTCCGTGTTCACGAATAAATACGCGGAAGGCTACCCCGGCAAACGCTACTACGGCGGCTGCGAGTACGCCGATGTCGTCGAAGACCTGGCCCGCAGCCGCGCCAAACAGCTTTTTGGCGCCGACCACGCCAACGTACAGCCGCACTCCGGCTCCCAGGCCAACGCCGCCGCCTACATGACGCTGCTGGAGCCCGGCGACACCATTCTCGGGCTCGACCTGGCCCACGGCGGCCACCTGACGCACGGTCACAAGCTGAATTTCTCCGGCAAGCTCTACCGCATCGCCGGGTACAAGGTCCGACAGGACACGGAGGTCATCGACTACGATCAGCTCGAAGAACAGGCCGAGTTGGACAAGCCCAAGCTGATCGTCGGCGGCGGCTCCGCCTACCCGCGCCAGTTCGATTTTCCCCGCCTGCGCGAGATTGCCGATAAGGTCGGGGCGAAGCTGCTGATCGACATGGCGCACTTTGCCGGGCTGGTCGCGGGCGGCGCGCATCCCTCGCCCGTGCCGCACGCTCACGTCGTGACGACGACCACCCACAAAACCCTGCGCGGCCCGCGCTCGGGCTTGATCCTGTGTAACGGAGACCTGGCGGCGGGCATGGACCGCAGCGTCTTCCCCGGCCAGCAGGGCGGACCGCTGGTCCACGTCATCGCGGCCAAGGCCGTCGCCTTCGGCGAGGCCCTCCGGCCCGAGTTCAAGGAGTACGCCGCCCAGGTCGTCCGCAACGCCAAGGTGCTGGCCGAGGCGCTGGCCGGGCACGGCTTCCGCGTCATCTCCGGCGGCACCGACACCCATGTTGTGCTGATCGATGTTTTCAACAACGGCGCCGGCATGCTCGGGTCCGAGGCCGAACACGCCCTCGGCGAGGCGGGTATCACGGTCAACAAAAACGCGATCCCCTACGACACCAATCCGCCGATGAAGCCATCCGGCATCCGCCTGGGCACGCCCGCGCTCACCACGCGCGGCATGGGCGAAGGCGAGATGCGCATCATCGCCGGCTGGATCGCCGATGCACTCACCCATCGCAACGACGAAGGCCGCCTGCGCGCCATCCGCAACCGCGTCCGCGACCTCGCCGAGGAGTTCCCGCTCTACGGCTGGTTGCGCCATGAGGAGACTGCGACCGTTTTGGCGTAACGATGTCCACAGATCGGCACTTTGTCGCCGACTCTACAGGAGCGGGGAAGACCAGGCTACGCCGGCGCCCTGGCGAATGACCTCGGTGGGCTCTCATTCCCCATCGGCGAATGGAGGACTACCCTGTTCTGGGCGATTCCGCCGTTTGGGCAGCTAGTCTCTCCGCTGGATGCCCAGGGCCGCAACAGCCCTAGGGCGAGCAAGCGATTTCGTCGCTGTCTTGCCCCGCGCGGCAGTCAACGCCCGTTGTACGCCCTATTGTCCCCACGCTTCCGCCTCCCGCTGCTCCGGGTGTTTCGCAACCCGGGGAGGAGGGGTCGCGATCACTTTGGCGGCTGTCCACCAATGGCCGGGGGGGGGTCTGCTTCCTCACGAGGGAAGAAACGCCACGAGCCTCCCGTACCGCGTGGAGAAGGACCAACGAGCGCTGATCGCCTTAGAAGATCGCCTTCAGCGCGAACTGCACAACGCGCGGGGTGAAGGTACTGGAGATGATGCCGCCCGCGCTGGGCGTCCCCGTAGTGGGGGATCGCGCTCCGGAGGGCGCATACGCGGTCAACGTGCCGGAGAGCGCGCTGGAGGGCAGGTAAAAGTTGGTGTGATTGAACACGTTGTAGAGCTCGGACCGAAACTCAATGTTGAGGCGCTCGACTGGAGTGGAGAAGCGCTTGTTCACGTCCAGGTCCAGCTCGTTGAGCTCCGGCGTGCGCGCCGGGTTGCGGCCGAGATTGCCGAAGGGTGGCAGGTACTGCCCGGCGGCGTTCTGGGTCGCGGGCAACTGCAGCGCGTTGTAGTTCACGTATTGGATGTAACCCGTGTTTGCCTGCTGAACGCTGCGTCCCTGCGTGAGTGGCTGGCCGGGAACACGGTTGGGACGGTACAGGTTCAGACCGCGGTAGTTGGCCGTGATCTGCGTGGAAGCCAGCGAGGCGGCGTTCGGCGAGTAGGTAAGGTTGAACGGTGTACCGGCCTGCGCGGTGTTGATCGCGGTAAGCTGCCAGCCGCCCGCGACCGCGTCGAACACGGGATTCCAGTGATTCCCGAAGCGGCGTCCGCGGCCGAACGGCAGGCTGTAGATGAGGCTGGTGACGTTGGCGACGGGCAGATTGTAGTCCGACTGCGCGTACTCGGCCCGCAGATTCGTCGCGTCCTGCGGCGAGGGCGTGTTCCCCTCAAGCGAGGAGCTTGCGTTGTCGAGCGAGCGCTCCCAGGTGAAGCTGTTGAGCAGCGTAAGACCGCCCACCATCTGCTGCTGATACCGGACCTGCAGCGAGTTGTAGTTGGAGTAGGCCTCGTTGAGCGCCTCCGTGATGTCCGACGGCCAATTCGCAAAAGGGCGCGCGTAGACCGGCGTGGCCGCCGTGCCCGCGAAGGTCGTGCCCACCACGTTGCGCTGGTTGCCATTCAGAAATTGCTGCAGCTTGAGGCCGTGATTGCCGACATACGCGACGTCGACCAGTGAGTTCTTGAAGAGCTGGCGCTGGACGGCGAGATAGTAGCTTTCAACGTAGCTGTCACGCGTGTTGCTCGGCACCCAGGTGATGTTGTCCGTGAACTTGTTGAAGCTGGTCACCAGGGCCGAAGGATAGCCCTGGTCGGAGGTGACATAGCAGGTCTCCGTGGTGGATCCCGTCGGAATGATTTGAGCGGGCAACGGCGAACCGCAGTGGTTTGTGGTCGTGGGAGCGATCTGGCTCACGGCCGCAAACTGGGCCTGCGGAGCGTTGATGGCGAGGATGTCGCCCGAGCCGGCACGGGTGTAGTGCACGTAGCTGGTGCCGAAGCCGCCACGGAGCGCAGTCTTCGGCGTCAGAGCGTAGGCGAAGCCGATGCGGGGAGCGAAGTCGTTCAGGTCAGGATGCACAAGCGTCTTGCCGTATACCCCGCTGCCGCTGGTCGGCGTAAGGCCGTTGCCGGCAACCGCGCCGGGCGAGAGCGTCAGCACCGTTTGCGACGCAGGATCCCAGTTGGAGATGTAGTTGTTCTGCTCCGAGTACGGCGAGCCGTACTCCCAGCGCAGCCCAAAGCTGAGCGTCAGGTTCTGCGATGCCTTCCAGTCATCCTGCGCATATGCGCTCTGGAGGTTCTGGCGAAGGTGCGCTTCGAAGTAGTTGGAGAGCGCGTAGGCGTTGGTGGTGCCAAAGAGGAAGTCCGCCCAGTAGTCGTCAGCAACCTTGGTGCCGATCGCCGAGTAGCCGCCGCCGTAGGTGAACGAGCCATAGAGCGGATTGTTGTCCAATACGCCCATCCAGACCTTCTCCCACTCATAGCCGAACTTCAGCGAATGGTTGCCCTTCACCCAGGTGTAGTTGATCTTGGGGTCGAGCAGCGAAGGGTTCTGGAACTGCGGATTCGTGGTCTGGCGACCGAAGGCCGCGAACCCACCCGAGATCGAGATCGCAGGCAGGCCGCCGGCAAGAGTCGGAGAGGCAGGCAGGCCAGGGATGTTGAAGTTCGTCGATCCAATGCTCAGCGGCGTCTTGCCGGCTTTGGTCTTCGAGAGGCCGAGCCGCACGTCCAGCACGCGATCGGCGCCAAAGGTGCCCGTGTAGCCGAGGGCAATCTGCTTATCGAGAATGCGCTGCGGTCCTGAACTCTGACCGTCGAGGGGCTCGACGATGGTGTTGAAGTTCGTGCCCGTCTCCTTGCGGTCGCTGATGCGGAGGAAGTACCGCTGCGTGGCGCTGGGGACGTAGTCCAGGCGCAGATCGCCTTTGTCGTAGTAGTCCTTGAAGGGAACCAGCACGGAGTAATCGTTGACGTTGACGCCAGTGCTTGGAGCACCCGAGACCGGCAGCCCTGGGATCGTCTTGAACACGTTCACAATTCGTTGCGACAGCGGGTTGATGGCCGCTGCCGGGATCGGTGTGCCTGCCGCGTAGGTGACGCCCGTAAGCGGGTTGCGAACAGGCACGACGAGGATGCCGTTCAGCTCGTTTTGCGTGGGCAGCGTCAGCGCGAAGAGCGGCTTGGTAATGGCACGAAGTCCCTCGTAGTCGAGGAAGAAGAAGAACTTGTCGTGAAGGATCGGTCCACCGACATCGAAGCCGAACTGGTTGCGGTTCGTGGTCGGCTTTTGGAACGCGACGTTGCCGCTGGTCCCGATCAGTGTGGGCTTGAAGAAGCCCGTGGCATTCAGATCTGTATTTCGCAGAAACTCGTAGACGGCGCCGTGGAGTTGATTGCCCCCCGACTGGCTCGCCACGTTGATGGTGGCGCCGGAGCTGCGGCCGTACTCCGCGCCTTCGTTGTTGGTCACCACGCTGAACTGTGCAACAGAGTCCGGCGGCACGGAGATGATCTGATTGTCAAAGCCCTGGTTGGATTCCCCGTAGGCGTTGTTGTCCATGCCGTCGAGCAGGAAGTTGTTGAAGACGGAACGCTGCCCGTTGACGTTGTACGCGCCCTGACGCACTTCGGCGTTCAGATTGCTGGACGTTGTGGCCGCGGTGGGCGCCTGCCGCACGCCAGTGACCGTGGCCAGCAGATCGGTGTAATTGCGGTTCACCAGCGGCAGGGCGTCGGTCTGCTGATTGGTGAAGGTCTGATCACGCTGGCTCGACTCGGTTTCGACCTGCAGAGCCACATCGGAGACCTCCACCGAGACATCCGCACTGCCTATCTTGAGCCCAAGGTCAATGCGCTGCCGGTTGCCTACTGACACCGTGATGTTCTTTGCGATGGCGTCAGAGAACCCGGGCGCGGTCGCGCTGACGGTGTAGGAGCCGGCACGAAGCTGCGGAACATCGTACTCCCCGGTGTCGTTCGTGTCCGTCTTTGTCGCGACGCCCGTCGCCGTGTTCTGAACGGTGACCCTGGCGTGGGCGATGGGCGCGCCACTTGGGTCTTTGATCGTCCCAACAATGCCGCCGTTTTCATACTGGGCGAAGCAGGGGGACGAAATGAAGGCCAACAACGTCATCAGGAGCGCCAGAACGCTGGCGTGCATGGGTGACCACTTGCAAGTACGCATACCCGGAAGGTAGCGTTTGGACGATGACACTGCGGTTACGCCTGCGTAAAGGCTATGTGACAGTGCGCGCCCCCGTGGTTTCGCTCGTTCACGTTGCCGCAAAGGAACGTGGCGCGGGACAAGACCAAAGTGCAGGCTGCAGGACCGAGGGTACGATGAGCGATGGCGACATCCTCCGATGCGGGCACCTCGAGTCGGCTATGAGGCTTGGATGACGATGAGGGTTCGCGCTTGAAGACGGCAAAGCGATCTGCGGGGGCGCAACGGCTGGCGTGGGGATGCCCGTCGCTCCTGGGGGTGTTGCTTGTGGGCGGCCTATCGGGTGCGCCGCAGGTCACAGCAGGGCACACGCACGGTGCCGCAGATGCCATGAGAGGAGCTGAGAGCACTACAACTCAGGAACGACTTGAGACGGAGGCGTGGTGGCCCACGATGTCCACCGCTCCTCTCGAGGCGTACGCAGGCTCGGACGGCTGTGTGCGATGCCATGCGGAGGAAATGTCAGCGAAGGAGCTTACTTCCATGCAGCGCGCCGCCTCCAGTGCGGAGCACGCGCCGCTGTTGCAGCAGGTTGCGGCCGGCAGTGGAGGACAGGCCACAACGGTTTCGTTTGCGCCATTGCTCTATGCCCTGCGCGGGGAGAAAGACGCGGTGGAGTACTCGGTGACGAGCGGAAGCGCGCATGAATCCCAGCAACTGGACTGGGTGATGGGGGCTGGAGACTTGGGGCAGACGTTTGTCTACGATCGCGGGGGCCGCTGGTATCAGAGCCGGATGAGTGTCTACCTGAAGGCCCCATTCCTTGATCTGACGACGGGACTCAAGCCCGATGCAGGGACAGACCTGGTGGAAGCACTGGGAAAGTCGCTGAAGCCGGAGGAAGTACGGCGCTGCTTCAGTTGCCATACCGTGCATGCGACCAGTTCACGGGGCTTCCATCCGCTGCATGCGGAGTTGGGTCTAGGATGCGAAGCCTGCCATGGCCCGGGTGCCGCGCATGCCAGGAAGATGGTGGCGGGAGAGAGCATGGGCACGACGGATCACGCCACCTTCAACCCCTCGGGGTTGTCGCCCGCAGACTCGATCGATTTCTGTGGCGCATGTCACCGGACCTCGGGCGATGTGATGGAGGCAGTGAACACCGCGAACGATACTTCGGTGGTGCGGTTTCAGCCGTACCGGTTGGAGAAGAGCCGGTGCTGGCGGGAGACACAGGATGCGCGGTTGACGTGCGTGGCATGCCACGATCCGCATGAAGCGCTGAACCGGAACGATGCGACGTACGACAGGCAATGCCTGCGCTGCCATGCGGCCGGCACCGCGGAAGTCCATGCGGCGGGCAAAGTTTGTCCGACGGGCGCAAAGACACAGTGTGTGTCCTGCCATATGCCCAAGGTCTCCGTGCCCAGTATGCACGGGGACTTCACGGACCACTTCATCCGTGTCGTGACGCAGGGGACGGGCTTCCCGAACTAGCTCTTACTTGCCCGGTGCGGATGGTGGTTGAAACTGGCTAAGACGCTCTTTCTGCCGGCGCAGAGCGCTTTCACGTTGCTCTTGCAGAAGTCGCCTGGTTTGCTCAGCCATCTCGGTAGCCTTGGGTGTGTTGCCCAGGCGGGCGTAGATCTTGCTGAGTTGATAGTGTGCATTGCTGTTCCCAGGCGCGAGCGCGATGACGCGCTCGAATTCGGATTGCGCTTCGGGGAGACGATTCGTTTGGAGGTAGAGCTTTCCTAGCTGATAGTGCGACTCGACGACGTCAGGGCTGAGGCGGATGGAACGCTTTAAAGCGAGTTCGGCAACGGCGAAGTTGCGGAGGCGAAGGGAAACAAGACCTACGTAGTATTCGAGCGCTGGATCCGGAGGCAGTGCAGCGCGCGCCTTCAGCAGGGGCTCAAGCGCTTTGTCGTCGCTGCCTTGCTCCATAAAGCTTTGCGCAAGCGCGACGTAGCCGACAACAATTTCAGGATGCAACTGGATCGCTCCATTCAGGGCGGTGCGTGCCTCGTCGAAGCGGCCCTGCCTGATACGGAGAACGCCCAGCCTGATGTCGAGGGCGTAGGCGTCCTGTGTAGCGGGAATCGCCTGTTCGACAACCTTCATGGCTTCGTCATTGCGATCCAGATCCATGAGCAGGCGCGTGTAGTCAAGAGAACGATCGGGGTTTTGAGGATCAGCACGGACCGCTTGTTTGTAGGCGTCGAGCGCGGGGGAAAGCTGGCCCGCGGCTTCGTAGGCCGCGCCGAGAGAGCTGAGGACAGAAGCGTTGTCGGGCTGCTCCGCGGCCAGCGGCTCCAGTAGCTGAAGGGCTTTGTCCCCCTGCCCGGCATTCATGTACGCAACGGCGAGGTCGTACTTCGCAATCCAGGATTGAGGCTGGCGAGCCAGAGCGTACTCGAAGCGCGCAACAGCTTCAGGGTAGAGCCGTCGGGCGGTAAGCAGCAGCGCGAGCTCATAGTTCTGAGAGACGGTAAGCTGCGATCTCTCCGCGAGGCTCTTGATGAGTGCGAGCGCGTCCGCGTTGTGGCTCGTGTTCAGGCAGGCCTTGGCCATGAGGAACGCATTCGCGGGGTCGTTGTCGAGGAGTGCGCGAGAGGAATCGAGCTGCTCCACGGCTTGCCGATCGCGCGCTGTGGCGAGGTAAAGGCTGGCGAGGTAGTAGTGAGTGAAGGGATCGCTCGGGTTCAGGGTCAGTGCGGTCATTAACTCGCTCTCGGCCGTGGGGTAATCCTTTTCGTTGAGCTTGTTGAAGCCGAGGTTTTTGTGGGGACCGGCGGTCTTTGGATTCAGGGCAATGGCCTGGAGGTAGTGAGCATCCGCGGCTTGAAGTTCCCCAAGTTGCGTGCTTGTGATGCCAAGCAGATTCTCGATCTCCGCGACATGGGGATGCGCGTGCTCTGCCTGCTCGAGTTCCGGAAGCGCGGCGGCGAACTGTTGCTGGCGGAGCAGTTCCACCGCGCGTTGCAGGTGAGGATCTTCGGCCCCCTCCGGCCTCTGGCACAGGGCACCCGTGCACAGGAGCGCTCCAGTCCAGATCAGCCTGGACCTATTCATTCTTCGTTCCCGCGGGCATCTCGATCTTCGCCTGGGAAAGTCGGTCGGACTTGATCTTCCGTGACGATGCAAATTCGCGAGTGGCGGCTTCGGTCTGGCCAAGAGCCTTGTACACGAGCCCGAGTTGGTAGTGCGCAAGACCTTCGGGGTCGTCGGCGAGCGCGAGCGTGAGCTCCTTGCGCGCGCCCTCATAGTTCTTTTGCAGCAAGTAGGCTTTGCCGAGCTCCTGATGGGCGGTCCAGAGGTCCGGTTGAAGAGCGATGGCCCTGGTCAGATACACGATGGCCGCGGGTGCCTGGTCCTGGCTCAGAAGAGTAAGGCCCATCTCCGCATTGGCTTCCGGCTGATCGGGGTTCAGGCGTAGCTCTTCTTTGAGTTGCGCCGCCGCTTGTTCCAGGTCACCGTCTTTCACCAGCAGATGCCCGAGTGCGTAGTGAACGCCTGGCAGAGTTGGCGCGAGCTCTTCGACCTTTTTGTATTCGAGGATGGCTTTGTCATCTTCGTCGCGTTGCTCATAGGTTTGCGCGAGCAGTTGGTGAGATCGGGGGGAGTCAGGAAAGGAGGTGAGCAGACGGTCCAGGACGCTGAGAGAGAGAAGACGATGCACCTTGGCGGAAAGATACAGCCCATCTAGACTTCGCGGATGCGTGAGGAGCCACGTGTGAATGTCTTCTTCCGCCGCTTCGAAGAGCTGGCGTTCAACCGCCTGGTTTGCACGAGCGAGAGGATCAGCCGCATCCGGCTGCCGTGGAATGGCTGACTGAAAGCGCGTCCATGCTGTTTGCAGGGTGCCGGGTTGATCCAAGCGTGCGGCGATGGTGGCGAGTGCGAGATTGCGCGCGGGCGAGTCGGGAGCCTGCTCTACGGCCGGTAACGCGGAGCGGAAGCGCTCGAGTGTCGTGTCACTGAATACCTCTCCCGTGGTCGCAAACGAGGGCGGGACGTGCAGGGCGCTCACGGTGTCCAGAGGAGAAACGGCCAAGGCTTCCTCCAGCAGATGCAAGGCCGAGGGCGTCTGGCCTTCAAGCAACGTAACTTCGGCAAGGCGAGCCTTCGCGGCAGCGTCCAACGGAGTGCGTTGCAGTTGCTTCGTGTATTCGTTTGTGGCTTCATCCAGGTGGTCGCTGAGCAGGGCCACTTCGCCTAGTTTGAAGTGGATCTCCGGCGTGTCCGGGTCCTGCTGGAGCGCGGCCTGGTAGTGGCCGGTCGCCTTGGTGAGCGCGTGCTGGTCGACGTACACGTCGCCAAAGACCACATGGACGAACGGCGTGCCGCTTGCACTGCGGAGGAGCGACTGCATCTCTTGATCCGCAGTCTTGCGATAGGCCTCCCCGAGCACAAACATGATGTCCGCATCGTTGGGGAAGTGCTTGTCCGCTGCGCGGAGCTGCCCCAGTGCGGTCCAGGTTTGCCCGGCTTGCCAGAAGGCCGTTCCGAGCCAGCTTTGCGCGTCCTTGTTGGACGGATCCAGCTGCGCGGCGCGTTGCAGGTGAGGAAGAGCCTTGTCCGGGTGGTTCAGTTTGAGTTCATCGATGCCGAGGTAAAGGTTGGCGCCGACCAACGTTGCATCCAGTTGCAACGCCTTGCTCAGGGCGGCGGCCGAGTCCTTGAACCTGCCCTGGACATAATCGATCAGGCCAAGGTTGCTGTATGCGCCGGCGAAGGTGGGCGCAAGGCGGAGGGTTGCGGTGTACTCTTGCGCGGCCTTCTCGAAAGCCCCCGCGTCCTGCGCTTGCCGTGCCGCGGTGAAGTGCCTGCGCGCCTCGGGGGAAAGGATCTGCGCATGCGCCGCGGGCAGAGGTGTACTCGCAAGAACTGCGCAGCACAACGCCGATGTGTGGGCGAGCGGACGCAGGATGCGATGGAGCCGGCGATTCATGGTCGGATTGTAAGCCCAGAGCTATCGCCTCACGCCCCTCCCTGGAAGAGGAGCGTGAGGCTGCGTGTTTAGAACGTTATTCGGAGGTTGGCCTGCATGTTTCTAGGTCCGGTGGCCGCACTGGCCTGACCAAACCCCGGTTGACCAACGGAGGTGTTGAAGCCGGTGAACCGATGTCGGTTCAGGACGTCGAAGAACTCCATGCGAAACACTGCCTGGAGCCGTTCGGTGCCGAGGGGGATCCGTTTGGACACATTCGCATCTTCGTTGAGGTTGATGAGTTCGCGCACGCCGAGGGCACGGGGCGCATCGCCGAAGGTGAAGTTCGGTGCGGTCGCAAAGGCTGCGGGGTTGAGTCTGCGGCTGACCCCGTAGACGAACCTCCCGTTCTGGCCCTGCTGGTTGAAGCCCGGGACGATGTTGGGGCGACTGCATCCACCGCAAAGGTTTCCTGCGAAGATGCCGGAGTCCCAGTTGGGAGAGCTGACGGCCAGTGGCGTTCCACTTTGGTAGGTGTGAACCGCTGCGATCTGCCAGCCACCTGCGAGCACGTTTGCAACCCGGTTTTGGTTGAGAAAGGGCTTCCCTTTGCCGAACGGAAGCTCATAGGTATAGCTGAGGACGGCACGTTGCGGCGTGTCGAAGGCGCTGACGGATTTTTCTGCTCGCAGGTTATAGGTGTTCAACGCACCGGAGGTCCCGTTGCCTTCCCACTCCGCCTGCGCAGGATACTCGGAGTCAGCATTGGTGATGTTCCGCGACCAGCTGTAATTGGCCAGGATGGTCAGACCATAGGACAGGCGCTTGGTCACCTGCACCTGGAGTGCGTTGAAGGTATACACACCGAACGGGTCGGACATGGTGGCAGAGTCTACATTCGCATTGCTGTACTGCGGGAAGGGGCGAAGCGCCTGGGACACCGTGCCAGTGAAGCCAGCGTAGGGCGAGGCGACAAGCGGCTGCCCTGCGCAGGCAGGACTGGTGCTCTGGCTGGCGATGTTGATTTCCAGGCAGGCGCCGCGTGCTTGATTCGCCGGCAAACCTTGATTGGGATCGTGCATAAAGGCCTGCAGGTGATCGCCGTGGGCGCCGACATAACCCATGTCCAAAAGGAATTTACCAGGCAGTTGCTGCTGCACATCCAGCGTCCAGTTCTGGATGGTTCCAGGCCGCGCCACCTGGGATTCAATCACCGTGGGCGTTGTGCCGTTCTGAGCTGTGGGATTGATGAATGGCGGTTGGTTGCCAGGATACTGCGTGATCTGGGAGAGGATGACGGCGGGTGTCTGCGGACTGGCCTGGTTGGGGTAGGTGTAGTTGCCGGCAAATCCCTGGCTGTCGCTTTCCGCAAAGCCCCCGACGCCGAGGTTGGAGAAGTAGATGCCGTAGCCTGCGCGAATCACGGTCCCCGGCTGCACCTGGTAGGCGAAGCCCAACCGCGGGCCAACCCCTTTCAGAAAGGTGGACTGCGGCGTGCTTTGACCGGTTCTGCCCGGGCCGTTGCCGGCAAAGGCATACGCACCCAGGCGACCGCCCGCGCCTGGATTCGGCAGCGTGGGATCCATATAAGAGAGCTGATCGTGCGCTTCGACGGTGGGGAGGGTGATGTCGTAGCGCAGGCCGAGATTTGCCGTTAGCTTCCTGTTGATCTTCCAGTCATCCGTAACGAAGGCGGCCATGTATTTGGAGCGCCAGCCGAGCTTTTCCGGCAGGGCAATGAACGCGTTCGAGGCCGCGCCGAGGAAGAAGCTGGCATAGCCGAACCCGGAGTTGGTGTCACTGGGGATGCTGGTCGGGCCGGAGTTGAAGTTGAACTGACCCGACGTGCCGGTCAGCACGCGGATGTTGAACTGCCCCGGACGATACTCCGCCCCGAATTTGAAGCTGTGCCGCCCATGCTGCCACGAGACCTGCTCATCCACCTGATTGGCGTTGTCGGCAAATTCGTTGGCGCCGTCGCTCGGGATGTTCGTGCCGTTCGGGTAGTTGTAGTTGAAGATCGGGAAGACCTCATTGCCAACGCCCTTGAGCCCAAGCTTTGTGGGCCAACTGCCGCCCCTGCCGCCGATGCCGCTGTCCTCCTGGCGGAAGCGCCGGGTAAACCCGTAATTCAAATGGTTGAGGAGACTGGGCGTGATGAAGTAGTCGAAGGACAAACGCACATAGTGCGTCTGCTGATTGGTTGCGCTCGTCTCCAAGGGGCCCAGGCTGGAAAGCACCTCGTTGGGACGCGAGTCGTAGTCGTAGCTGCCGTTGATCTTGATCTTCGTGCCGATGTTCTGGTCGATCTTGATCTCATACAGATTGGCGCTAACCGGGTTCTTCGAGGTGACTGTGGTGTTGTAGTACGGGTTGGTGCCGGTCGACAACGGCAGGACGGCGGATGCGTTCTTGAACACGGCATCTTCAAGCGAGGGATCGATCTTGTTGCCCGGGAAAGGCTGGCAGGTTTTGCCCTGGTTCACTCCGGTGCAGGTTCGATAGTCGTAAAGGATGTGCGCAGGGAAGGTGTTGCCGTTCACCGTGATGGGCTGCAGCAGGGCCGAGAAATCGCCCCCGGCCATCGCCATCGTCGGCGCGGACTGCAGGGCAACGCCGCCGGTGTCGAAGCGGAAACCCTCGTAGTTGAAGAGAAAGAACGTCTTGCCGCGCCCGTTGTACAGCTTGGGAATCCAGACCGGTCCGGAGATGATGGCGCCGAAGTCGTTTTGCGTGTCGATGGGGCGCGTAGAGCCGTTGTAGTTGCTGACCCAATTGTTCGCGTCAAGATCACGGTTCTTGAGAAGGTCATACACCGCGCCGTGCAGCTGGTCGGAACCCGATTTTGTCACAAGGTTCACCAGGCCGCCACTCGCCTTGCCGTATTCAGCGCTGAAGGTGTTTTCCTGCACCGTGAACTCCGCAACAGCTTCGACGCTGACGCCGTAGTTCACCTGCATGTTGGCCGAAATTAAGTTGAGGTTGGCGCCATCCAGGATAACTTGCACGCCATCCTGCTGGCCACCGTTGATCTTGAACCCTCCCGAGGGAGGCGCCGTGGGAGAGTTGCTGACGTTGCCCGCGTACCCGGGGGTCAAGGTGATGAATTGGAGGGGATCACGCACAGTGCCGCCAAAGGAGAGCGGAAGGTCTTCAAGCAACTTGGGCGAGATCGTCGTGGCCACTTCGGACGTCTCGGTCTGCAGTTGCGAGGCGTCAGAGTTCACGGTGACGACCTCACTGCTGGCGCCGATCTGAAGCGTGGCGTTGACCGTGGTGGTTTGGCCGACTTCTACGGTGACCCCATCCTGGGTGTACTGTTTGAAGTTTGGTGCGATCACCTGCACGTTGTACACGCCGGGGACAACCTCGGGAAAGCTGTAGATGCCTTGCGAGCTGGTGACGGCCTTGTACTTCGAATCCGTGCTCTGCTGCGTGAGCAGGACGTTGGCGTTGGGGACCGCCGCGCCGGAACTGTCCGTGGCGATGCCGGTCACTCTGCCGGCGGAGGACTGCGCAATCATCTTCGGCAGCTGACTGAAGAGCATCAAGGCGAACATCACGGCACAGACGATGCGTATCTTTCGTTCTGGAGTTCTAAAAGTGTTCACTGGCGTACTCCTGGTGGGGACATGGATGGTGAAATACCGATGGAATGCATGCAAGCGCTACGGCGCGACCCCCTGGATCAGGAGGGGATCGACGGAGGGTGAAAGCTTCTGATCGAGGGCGTCCACCTGGGTCAGGGCGGAACGAGTGACCCCGATCGAGAGCAGTTGAACGGCAGCGATGACGGGCAGTGCGTACTTAAGAGCCGCAACGTCTGAGACAAAGTGGGCCAGCGCGATGAAGAGGCCGCACCCAAGAAGCCTTCCGAGAAACAATGCGAATTCACAGTTGAAGATGTAGGCGTACTGGTTTCTCCCTTCGATTCGGGAGACGATGTCGATGACGAGCATCTGGATCGGGAAGTACGCTATGTCAAGGAGTGGCTTGGCCAGGAGCAGGCAGGCCATAAAGATCAGAACACCGGCCGCGCTAAAGAGCGCCGCATTGACCACCGTACCGGCCGCGAAGAGGACGAGCCCGATCGTAAAGACGCGCAAGCGGTGCCGGGGCCCTGTTGTGCGGCCAACGACGTACAGAACCAGAGCGGAGACGAGGCCGCCGGCTGCCTGAACGGTGCCCAGGGTGCCTTCCTGCCCGACAAGCTTCATGATGAGCATCGCCGGAGCCGTCACAAAGTAGCCTTGAGCAAGGCCTTTCAAGACAGACAGCGCCAGCAGCTTGTACCAGAGCCAATGGAAGCGGAAGTAGATGAATCGCGTCCTGGGTGGATTGGGGAAGCTACCGCGATGCACGATGACCGAAGCAATGACGGTGAGGCCGCAGACGCCGAAGGCAACGAGCCGGTAGGCGTGATTGATGACTCCCCCGAACCAGCCATTCCGGGCCGTTCCTTCGAGAAACCACCCAATCGCAACCGGAACGCCGACCGACGTGACGGTATACACAAACTGCTCGAGGCCGTAATAGTAGTTGCGGTTGTCGTCCGTGGTGGTGGAGAGAGTGAGAAAGCCGCGGTTGGCCCAGAACAGACCCGTGGAGAACCCCATCATGAGGCCGGAACCTGCAATGTCGAGCGGGGTGATCACGTTGGACGACATCATCACCAGCATGGACGCGCCGCTAAGCAGCATGCCCAGCGAGTAAAGGCGATAGACGCTGGTGCGCCCAAGCAGATAGCCGTTGATCAGAAACGCCAATGGTGTAGCGGAATAGATTGCGAGTTGGTAGATGACGACCTTGGAGACCTCGCGAGAGTTCCGCATGACATACGCAGCAACGAAGATCTCGATGACCGGAAGAACCAACGCATAGACCATGTTGGTGAGCAGCAGTAGTTGCATGTCCCGCGAGCAGGACCGAAACAGCCGGTACTCTTTGGTGAACCAGTTCATCGGGCGGCCACGCTGCTTGCAGAGAGAGAGTCGAGGATCGCGGAGACGGAGAAGCGGGCGGCGCAGATGACGAGGTCTGACGCGCCGTAGTAGATGGTGAGATCATCGCCATGGCGGAGATGACCGTTCGTGAAGATCACTTCGCCAAAGAAACCGGTCTTCTCGTAGTCCTCGCGTGGCTCCATGATCGGGGCGACGGAGCGAGCGAGCACCTTCCATGGCTCGTTCAGGTCGAGGAGCAACGCCCCCAGGCAATAGCGATGTTCCTTGTTCGCTCCGTGGTAAACCTCCAGCCAGCCTCGTTCTGTACGAATCGGGGCGGCCCCCGCTCCAACCCGCGCGCTGTCCCACATGCCGGGGCGGGTTTGTGCGAGACACCGGTGGTTGCCCCAGTGACGCAGGTCGGGCGACTCCGCGAGCCAAATATAGTTCCCCCCAAGTTCGGGGCTGCTGGGGCGGTGCAGCGCGTAGTAGCGCCCGCCGATCTGCTCCTCGAAGATGGCACAGTCCTTGTTGTGCGGAGGCAGGATCATGCCGTGATCGCGGAGGTCGGACCAGTTTGTGGTCGTTTTGAGCCCGACCCCGACGCCGTTCTCAGAGACGGCAGTATAGGTCAGACAGTAGTCGGAACCCAGCCTTGTGACGCGGCAGTCCTCGATGCCGAAGGTCTCGAGTGACCCTTTGCCCATGATGGGACCGCTCCCCGGCGGTTGCGTGAAGCGAACGCCGTCGTTGCTGGAGACCAGGCGCAGGTGCGACATGGTGGTGAGGTAGTCGCGCCCCGCATAGCGGACGATACGCGGATCGGAGAGGTCCAGCGCGGCGTCGTTGTTGTCGAACTCAAGGATGTTGATCGTGCCTGACTCTCTGAGCACCGGGAAGGACGTTTTGCCGGGCGTCTGGACGGGGCGCTCCGCCACGCGCAGAAGAAGCCAGGTTTTGCCCTGGAACTCGAAGACACCTGGGTTCAGCAGACAAGTGACTTCCATGCCGCGGGTGCTTGGGGCTATCTCCGCGGGCGTAAGGATCGGGTTCTCTTGAAAGCGGTGGGCCAGGTCTGTCATGGTGCGTTCCGGTGCCTGTCTTCTGCGAAGAGCCGTTGCCTTCAGGGACCCCTGCAAAGCAGGGCAGCTGAGGATGAGTACAAGCAGGCTTGAAGTTCTCGTGAATGCTCCGCCCGGAGGTGAAGGACTGCCAAGGGATTTACAGAGATGCCGCAGGAAAACGTTGCTAATCACATTGTTCAGGCTGTTCGATCCACAGACGAAGCGCCTGCTGAACTGCTCCCGGGTCACAAAATGCGGTACGGTTGTGCTTCGTCTGAAGTTTGGCAATCCCTGGCGGACTTGTCCTCCGGGGCACTCTGTCCGTGTGGTAGCATCGCTGCCGAAATGCTTCCAGCGCTTGAGCGTGAGTCAAAGAGATGGGGAGGAAGCGCAGGGGGTGCGTCGATGTTGCACGGCGAGGATGCTCATCGCGGGGCCGTTCTGGACGATCTGGAGGGTGATGAGCGTTGGCAACTGATTGAAAGAATCCTGGCGACCGGGCCCTTTCAGAAGTCAGTCCGGCTTCCCGACCTCCTGCGCTACATGGCGGAGCGCTCGATCCACGGACATCCGGAGGACCTTACTGAGCACCGGATCGGAAGTGCCGTCTTTGGCAAGCCCGCAGACTACAGCCCCACGGAAGACAGCTCTGTGCGCGTCCATGTGCGGCAACTGCGGTTAAAGCTCCACGAGTACTTCGATTCGGCTGCAGGGCGGAACTCAGAGATCATTGTGGAGATCCCCAAAGGCGCCTATACCCCGGTTTTCCGCACGGCGAAAGCGGAAAGGCCTGACGTGGCTCCCCCTGTTCTGCGTCCTGCGATCGCGCAAGAACACGCCCCCAAAATCAGTCTTCTCCCGTGGGTGCTGACAGCGCTGATGACGTTGTTTGCCGCGTGGCTGTGGCATCGCTCAGCCCAGCGTGACGCGAGCGCGGGGGCTCCGCCATGGCCGCTTTCGGAGGTGATGGGGAAGGATCAGGAGACCCACCTTGTAAACGCGGACAGCAACTACGGCATGCTCAGGATCCTGAGCGAGAAGTCAGGGTCGCTCGATGAGTACCTGAGCCAACATTACAGGGAAGACTTCAAGCCGTCGCAGGTATCGCCGCGGGAGGACCGGATGCTGAGTTACCTGTCCGGCTCTTCGCTCACCTCCTATGCCGATGTGGTTGTCGTCAATGCCCTCTCCGGGATCTCAGGGTTGTATGGGGACCGGATCTCGGTGCGCTCAGCGCGGGATGTACGCATGCGCGATCTGCAGGACGGCAGCTATATCCTGGTGGGAAGCCCTTCCTCCAACCCATGGGTGGCGTTGTACGAAGGGCAGTTGAACTTTGTAGAGCGCGAAGGGGTGGCAGGGCAGAGCATGAAGTTTTTCGAGAACAAGCATCCGCGGCAGGGGGAACAGGCAAGCTATCGCGGGCTTGAGTTTACTGGGGCAACCGGCGTTGATTATGCAACGATCTCTCTGCTGCCGACCCAGAGCGGACACGGAAATGTGCTCATCCTGCAGGGGCTGCAGCAAGAAGGGACAGAGGCAGCGGGTCTGCTCCTCGCCGACCCAAAAGGCCGCGAGAAACTGGAGAAGGCTCTGGGCGTCTCAGCCACTCCGGGCAAGCCCATCTACTTCGAGGCATTGATTCGCGCCATGGCGGTTGGCGGTGCGCCAGACGCCACAGAAGTGGTCGCAACCCGCTTGCTCCAGCCGTAACAATAGGCGTCCACGAGCGCTCAGATGATGTTGTAATCGACCGGCACATCGTCGACGAAAAGAACGTTCCTTCTGACGGAGCGCGTGCCTCCTGCGGGAATCATCGCCAGCACCCTGGCCTCGCCTGGCAGCAATGGAACAGGGACGGAGCCTGAGACGGCGCTCATGACGACGCGGTGTAACGCGAAATCGTAGATGTCGACCTTGGCTTCGCCAATGGACACGAGAACCCTGCGTTTGTCAGAAAAGGGGTTGTACAGCAGAGAGGTCGGGTACTTCTTCGCTGCCAGGAAGTCTGTTCGGGAGACATCGATCTGCGGAATCTGTTTCTCAGTGGTTGGGAGCACCATCTGCCCCAGCCACATGGCGTACGCGCCGCCATACACGGAGCGATGACTGTCATAGTCTCCGGCGGCATACGGGCTCTGGCCCTTCAGCGTTTTGTCGAGCCGCTCATACGGGAAGGCCGACGGGAGCTCCGGGCGGCTTTGGTTTTCCTTCGGCAGATAGTCGGAGTAAAAGTAGCGCAGGTTGGCCAACGTGTTCAGGGCGTAACGGGCGATGTCCTTTGCGAAGTCGGGACGATAGCGCAGTACGGGCAGCACATACGGAAGAACGACCATCGATTCCATGCTGTATGCCTGGTCGGGCGGCTCGGTGGAGAAGCCGGCCATAAGACCGTTCACTTCCTTGCCGCCCCATGTGCCGGTTCGCATGAGACCAATACTTGAATCGAAGACGAAGCCGAGAGCCTTGTGGAGATCTACAGTCTTTTCCGTCGTGGAGAGCCGGGCTGCGGCCAGACTGCCCATGGCACCACTGGGGATCTCATACCAGGGATTCTTCCGGAAGGCCTGATACCGGGCCATCGCCGTTCGGGACTCGTCGAGGAACTTCGCGTCGCCGAAGAAGTCAAAGCCAAACAGCATCAGGTAGCTGTAGCCCGCAATAGCGTCCGGTTGACGATAGATATCTTTGGCCGTGAACGGCTTGCCCTCTTTGAAGTTGTAACCCTGCGCATTGAAGTCGTAGTTGACTTGCCTGGCCAGATCGATCAGTCGTTCCAGGCTCCTGCGGAGTCTGCCTGTCCAATGAGGATCCTCGGGCAGTGCGGACCGGATGATGCCCGCTGCCAGGGCATTGATATTCATCAGGTACCAGTATTCGCAAAGCGTGGCGCCGAGGCCGTCCAGAAAAATCCCGTACGGCTCAATAAAGTAGTCTTCGAGCGACGGGATGAGATTTGTGACGTCGTCGCCGCGAAGGATCTTTCCGAGAACGATGGGGCCGAAGGTGGTCAGGCCGCCGTCGGTCTTGCCTTCCAGCGCGGAGACAAAGCCCGGCTTGCCATTGGGCCGCTGCAACAGGACCTTGTG
Organism: uncultured Acidobacteriaceae bacterium; assembly: GCA_964252405.1. GTDB lineage: Bacteria > Acidobacteriota > Terriglobia > Terriglobales > Acidobacteriaceae > Granulicella. The sequence goes on from CAXUNH010000002.1 coordinate 42,653, forward strand.
GGACGGCTCCATGATGTACGTGTTGAAGGCGTCGGAGATCGAGCGCCAGGGAAGAGGATCCTCCGCCGGCCTGGCGGGCAGACCGTCTTCGATGGGACGGTGGCGTTGGCTGGCCACGGGGAGCCCTGCGGCGGAGGCCAGAGGGAATGCACGCTCCGAACAGAGCAGCCCCGCGCCGAACGCCGCCGATCGGTACACAAACTTGCGTCGATTCATGCTGGTCATCGCTCCTTGTGCCCAACGCCCGCTAGGCGCTCTGCAGACCGATGTTTCTACACGCACGCGAGCTCGGAAAGGGCTATACCGGACAAACACGAACCCCATCGTGTGTTTCACATGGGAGAACAACGGCGCTAACGAAGATGTGCGCCTTTTTCGCGCGATCAGGCAGAACCCTTCGCCCAGCCTACGTTGGGGATGATTCCTTTGTTCTCCTGAATCGTGACAAGTTGGTTCGCGCGCACGGCCTTGAGGGTTTCGCGAAGACCGCTGGGCCAACGGATGAAGATCTCTGCTTCGGTCGCGGAACCGAGACCGAAGTGAAGCCGCGGATCGTTCGCGGAGAGGTAGCTCGATTGGCTGAGGACCTCTTTTGCCTGCGTCTTGTTCCCATAGCGCACGAGGACTCTCGCGCCGATGGCGCTGCGGTTTGACTTTGTGCCGACCAGCTTGACCTTAAGCCAGTGATGCTGGGGGAGGACATCGTTGCGGAGAAGTGATGGAATCTCGTTCTGGTTCATGATCAAAATGTCGAGATCACCGTCATTGTCAAAGTCGCCAAAGGCACATCCCCGGCTGGAGTGCCGAGCGACGATCGCTGGACCGGCAAGGGCCCCAAGCTCCTCAAAGGTGCCGTTGCCCAGATTCCGAAAGATCACCCGCGGTCCTTTGTCGGGGTACTGGGGAAGGGTCTTTTCCACCTCGGGGTAGACGCTGCCGGTGACCATGAACAGATCCGGGTAGCCGTCATTGTCGAGGTCTTCGATCCCGGCGCCCCAGCAGACGTAGCGCGTCTCCACGGCGAGGCGTGCGGCCATGGTGACGTCGTCGAAGTTGGCCTTCCCGTCGTTATGAAAAAGTCCGCTGGCGTCGTTCTCGAAGTGCGTTTTGAAGACGTCCAGGTTGCTGTCCAGGTCGTAATCGCCAACGCCCACGCCCATGCCGGCCTGCTCATTGCCATCGCCGCTCACGGCGAGCCCCCGTGACATGCCTTCCTCGCGGAAGGTGCCATCATGATTGTTCATGAAGAGCAGGCTGGGCGTGGAGTCGCAGGCCACGTAGATGTCCGGCCATCCATCGTTGTTGAAGTCGGCCGCCACGACCGTGAGGCCGTAGGAGTCTTTGAAGCCCGCGATGCCGGCTTCTTTGCTGACGTCCGTAAACGTGCCGTCCCCGCGGTTGCGGTACAGGGAGTGATACCCGGGCTTGAGGCCGCGTGGCCCGCAGTTGACCGGAACGCCACGGAAGTTACATGTAGGATTCTGCGAAGGCCTGGGGACGGTCTTGAAATCGAATTGAACGTAGTTCGAGACAAAGATATCGAGATGGCCGTCGAGGTTGGAATCGACGAAGGTGCAGCCTGTACCGAACCTCGGTGCAGGACTCAGCAGGCCAGCCTCCCGCGTCACATCGGTGAAGGTTCCATTGCCATTGTTGCGGTAAAGACGGTTCTGGCCGAAGTAGGTGCAGAAGAGATCTTCGTAGCCGTCATTGTTATAGTCGCCCACACAGACGCCGTAGGCCCAGCCGACATCCCGCAGGCCGGCCTTCTCGGTCACATCCGTGAAAGTGCCGTCGCGGTTGTTTTTGTAGAGGCGATTGGAGGCGTTTTGTGGGGCGCCTTCGAGACGGGTGCCGCTCAACAGGAAGATGTCCATCCAGCCGTCGTTGTCAAAGTCGAAGAACGCACATCCGCACCCGATCGCTTCGATGATGTATTCCTTGTGGCTTGCCCCTCCACTGATCACGGGAAGAACCAGGCCCGCCTCCGCGGCAACGTCTGTGAAACGCGAAAACGGCAGACCGGTAGGCGACATGCTCGTCTGCGGTTTGATCGCGCGTGCCGCAACGCCGGACTGCTGCCCCATGACACTGGTGACTGATGTGGCCATCAGGCTGGCCACAAAAGAGCGGCGGCTCAAACTCATCTGAGCATCATAGCCGCTAGACTAGACAGCTTCGGGTCTTTACGCCTGGATGAGGCACACGCGCTGAACGCTGATGTCGCGATCGGGGGAACGAATACGGACGAAAAATGTTCCGGGGCTCCTGCATACGCGTTCCCGTCAGCGATTCACTTCCGCTTGAGCGGCAAACGTTGCGGCCGGGTGGGCCCCTGCCCGTCCTCTGGACATCAAACTCACCAATGGCCCCCACCGACACTCTCGCCGCGCCGCCGCCTCTCCCGCAGACCGCCCTTCCGCACTTCCCCTTCGACAGTACCTACGGCCGGCTTCCCGAGCGCTTTTACGCCCGCGGGAATCCCACTCCGGTTCGGGAACCTCGCCTGATCAAGCTGAACGTGGAGCTTGCCCGCGAACTGGGTCTGGATGCCGACGCGCTCAATGGCCCCCTTGGGGCGGAGATCTTCTCCGGCAACCTCATACCCGGGGGCGCTGACCCCATGGCATTGGCTTACGCCGGGCACCAGTTCGCCTACTTTGTGCCGCAACTCGGCGATGGACGCGCCATCCTGCTCGGCGAAGTCGTCGCGCCTGACGGCAAGCGTTACGATCTCCAGCTCAAAGGATCGGGACGCACTCCCTTCTCCCGCGCAGGGGATGGCCGCGCAGTTCTGGGTCCCGTTCTGCGCGAGTACATCGTCAGCGAGGCGATGGCCGCGCTCGGCGTCCCGACGACCCGCGCCCTGGCCGCGGTCACCACAGGCGAGTCCGTTCTGCGCGAAACGGTGCTGCCCGGGGCCGTCTTCGCCCGCGTGGCCTCGAGTCACCTGAGGGTCGGAACGTTTCAGTTCTTTGCCGCGCGGAACGATGCGGAAGGCCTTCGCCTGCTGGCCGACTACGCCATTGCGCGCCATTACCCGGAGGCAGCCCAGGCCACCTCGCCGTACCGCGCGCTACTGGACGGCGTCGTCGCGCGCCAGGCCAAGCTCGTCGCGCAATGGCTGCACCTCGGCTTTGTCCATGGAGTGATGAACACCGACAACTGCTCCATCTCCGGCGAGACCATTGATTATGGCCCGTGCGCCTTTCTGGAAGCCTACGATCCGGACACCGTCTTCAGCTCCATTGACCGGCAGGGCCGGTACGCCTACGGCAACCAGCCTCAGGTGCTTCTCTGGAATCTCATGCGCCTGGCGGAGACCCTGTTGCCGCTGATCGAGGAGCAGGAGGGGAGCGCCGAGGCCGCCATGGCCTCGGTTCAGGAGGCTCTGGGCAGCTTTGCTCCGCAGTTTGCGGCGGCGCACCTGGCCGGCCTGCGCCGCAAGCTGGGCCTGACGACCGAGCACGAGGACGACCCCGCGCTGATTCAGACCCTGCTGGAGCGCATGGCAGCGAACCGGGCCGACTTCACCCTGACCTTTCGGCGCCTTTGCGACGCTGCGGCCAATCCCACCGTAGATGCCGGGGTGCGCGCGCTGTTCGCCGATCCGACGGCCTTCGATACCTGGGCCAGCGTCTGGCGCGAACGCCTGAAGCTGGAGCCGGGGAACAGCGAGGAGCGCGCGAGTCTGATGCGAACTCCCAAACCCCCGTTCATCCCCCGCAACCACCTGGTGCAGGCCGTCATCACCGCCGCAGTGGAGGCGAACGACTTCGCACCCTTTGAAAAGCTTCTCAGCGTGGTCACGCGCCCTTATGAAGATCGGCCCGGACTGGAGCGCTTTGCGACCCCTGCCCGCCCGGAGGAGTGCGTGACCCAAACGTTCTGTGGAACCTAGATACGGGCACACGCCGGCACGCACTTGCTTCAGGTTAGGATGGACCACGCCTGCCCGTGTGCAGGCATGGAGGTTTCGGCCCTTGGAGTGGATCTTTGTTCTCGGCGTCGTCACAGGCTGCCGCACCATGACCGCGATCGCTGTCGTTTGCTGGGCTGGCTGGATGGGCGCTCTGCCGGAACACGGATGGGCCGTTTGGATCACGTATCTGGTCTCCGCTCTCGTCTTTACCGGATTCGCCGTAGGCGAGTACATCGGCGACACACAGCCCAGAACCCCCAGCCGCAAGGCCCCTGGGCCCTTCGCCGCACGGCTCGTCTTCGGCGCGCTGGTCGGTGCGTTGGCGGCAACCGCCATCTACCAGCCCCTTGCCGGCGGCATCATCGCTGGAGTGGCCGGGGCTGCGGTCGGCACCTGGGCTGGGTACGCTGCCCGTATGGGCCTCGCCCGGCGACTGGGCCACGATCTGCCCGTCGCCATCACGGAATCCCTTGTTGTCCTATTGCTTGCGATTTTTGCGGTCTTCCAATTGCACAAGGGCATTCTGGTGGACCTGAAACGGGGAGTGATCTAGCCCAGGCTCACGGGCGCACCGCCAGAACGACCCGCGGTATACCGGCGTAGTCCTCCAGGAAACGCACGTTTCGCCATGAGTCCAGCAGGCCGGCCACGGCGTCTTTCTGCCCGAAACCGAACTCCATCGCCAGCAGACCGCCCTTGCGCAACCGGAGCCGGGCCTGCGGAATCAGGCGCCGGTACACCTCCAGGCCGTCTTCTCCGGCAAACAAGGCCAGGTGCGGCTCGAAATCCCGCACCTCCGGTTGCAACGTGGATGCGTCCGCGGCCGGCACATAGGGCGGGTTCGAGACGATAGCGTCGAAACGCCCGGGCCCGGAGTCCGTCGTGGAGAAGACCTCCAGCAAGTCCGAATGCGCGAACCGGACCCGCTGCGCCAACCCAAGCCGTTCTGCGTTGGCTCGAGCAACGGCCAGCGCGCCCTCGGAAAGATCGACCGCCCAGACCCGGGCTTCGGCCAGCCGGTCTGCCAATGCCAGCGCGATCGCGCCGGAGCCAGTGCCCACGTCGACCAGGGTTAAGCTTTTACCGTCCAGGCTAAGGTCCCCGGAGTGTCCCTGCGCCCACGCCAGGACTGCCTCGACCAGCACCTCCGTCTCCGGCCTAGGGATCAGAACGTCGGGCGTCACCCTGAGATCCAGGCCGAAAAACTCCTGGCGTCCGGTCACGTATTGCAGGGGCTCATGAGCCTCGCGCCGTGCGACCATCGCGCGGAATTCGGCTTGCTGAGACTCGGTCAGCTCAGCCTCGGGGTGCGCCAGCAACCACGCCCGGTCCCGTCCGGCCACAACGAGCAGCAGCGTTTCCGCATCCCGGCGCAGGACACGCCGGCTACTTTCTTCCAGAAGTCTGCCTATCGTCATAGAACAGCGCACACTTGCGCACGTGCGCAGTATCGCAGGGCGGCGGGAGCCTACGCCGCGTGCCGGAGCGACTCCGCCCAGCAGCTGCGCTCGAACTCCAGCATGGCTTCATGGAGACGTCGCTCGTCCGCGCGCAACAGCCCACGGTAAGCGTCCACGGTCGTCTCCAGCCGTTCCCGCAACACCTTGGGTGACACTTGCGTACCGTTACTCATGTGTCATAGGACGTCGCGAAGTCCTCTCGCGGCGGCAGTTCGTCTACAACGAACGTGCTAGCGGCTGTCCCACTTCGGTCCGGTGCTCTGGTCACCATCCAGCGTCGACATTTGAGCTTCGGCCGTTTCTGACCGATGGTCTATAAACGGCAGATCAGCAGTTCGCGCTCATAGACCATCTCCGGCGGCAGGTGGCCGTGCAACTGGATGAAGAGTCGTTCGTGACCCATCGCCTCCTCCTTCCACTGCTCGCGGTCGACGGCCTCCAACTGCGCAAAGGCTTCCCGGTTAAAGTCCATCCCGTCCCAGTTCAGATCCTCGTAGAAGGGCGTCCAGCCGATCGGTGTCTCACGACCAGGCACCCGGCCGCGAACCCGGTCCACGATCCACTTGAGTACCCGGAGGTTCTCCCCAAAACCGGGCCAAAGGAATTTGCCGTCGGCATCCTTGCGGAACCAGTTCACGTGAAAGATCTTGGGGGTGGCGCTCAGATCGCGGCCCATGCGGATCCAGTGCCGGAAGTAGTCGCCCATGTGGTACCCGCAGAACGGCAGCATCGCCATAGGATCCCGGCGCACCTGGCCGATGGCGCCCGCAGCGGCCGCCGTGGTCTCCGAACCCATGGTCGCGCCCAGGTACACTCCGCTCACCCAGTTGAACGACTGGTAGACCAGGGGCAGCGTCGTCGGACGGCGCCCCCCGAAGACAAAGGCGCTGATCGGGACGCCCTCCGGGCTTTCCCACGCGGGATCGATCGAGGGGCACTGGGCGGCCGGCGCGGTAAAACGGCCGTTGGGATGGGCCGCGGGCTTGCCTGCTCCGGGGGTCCACGCGTCCCCGCGCCAGTCGATCATGGTCAGGCCTGGGTCGGTCACCACGGGCGGCTGGTCGGTCATGCCCTCCCACCACACGCCCTCGGGAACGCCGTCGCGCATCGTCAGGGCGACGTTGGTGAAGATGGTGTTGCGGCTCAGCGTCGCCATGGCATTCGGGTTGGTCTTCGCACTCGTCCCTGGCGCCACGCCGAAAAAGCCCGTCTCCGGGTTGATGGCGCGGAGTTGGCCGGTCTCGTCCGGCTTGATCCAGGCGATGTCATCGCCCACCGTCCACACCTTCCATCCCTCGAATCCGGCAGGCGGGATGAGCATGGCAAGATTGGTCTTGCCACACGCGGACGGAAAGGCCGCGGCGATGTACGTCTTTTCGCCTTGCGGGTCTTCCACGCCGAGAATCAGCATGTGCTCGGCCATCCATCCCTCATCGCGGGCGATGTTGGAGGCAATCCGCAGCGCAAAACACTTCTTGCCCAGCAACGCGTTCCCGCCGTACCCAGAGCCGAAGCTCCAGATCTCGCGTGTCTCCGGGAAGTGCACGATGTATTTGGTCTCGTTGCATGGCCAGGGCACGTCCCGTTCGCCCTTGACCAGCGGCTTGCCCACGGAGTGCATGCACGGCACAACGCGCTGAATGTCCCTCTCGATCTCCTTGAGCACCGGCTCGCCGATGCGCGCCATGATGCGCATGTTCACCACGGCATAGGCGGAATCGGTAAGCTGCACACCGATGCGGCTCATGGGCGACCCGACCGGGCCCATGGAGAACGGCAAGACATACATGGTGCGCCCGCGCATGGCGCCGCGGAACAGGCCCTTCAGCTTGCGCCGCATCGCAAACGGGTCTTCCCAGTTGTTCGTGGGTCCCGCATCCTCTTTGCTCAACGAGCAGATGAAGGTCCGGTCTTCTACGCGCGCTACGTCGTTGGGTGCAGACCGCGCACAGAAGCAGCCGGGCCATAGCTTCGGGTCGAGCCGGGTAAAGGTGCCGGCGTCCACCAGTTCGTCGCAAAGCTGCCGGTATTCGGCTTCCGATCCGTTGACCCAGTGGATGCAGTCTGGCTGGCACAGTTCGGCCATCTTCTCCACCCACCGGATCAGGTGCTTGTTGGAGGTGCGAGGCCTGGAGTAGTCAGGGGAATCGGTGTTGGGGGGATGGGGCGCGGTCACGGTAGCTGCAGACATGCGAAATAGGGCCGCCCTCTCCTGCGGCTGGCGTCCTATAGCCTACGCCTTTTTTGCCGCAAGTGAGCCTCGCCGCCGGTCGCACGGAGGGCATTGCCGCATACCGGCCAGGTTCAGGCTGGCAACTCGCCCCCAAGTCCGTCCGCCGGTTCGCTTCAGAGGTGACAGCCGGCAAAGCCCGTCACTCGCCGTCGTGCGCCCGCTGGTTGTTCCAGTCGGTCAGGCCCACCACGGCCGCCTCGACGAAGGTATTCGCATGAAAGATCGTCGCCGGCACCGTTCCCTCAAACCCGAACGCCTTCGGGATGCCGGCTGAAAGCGCAGCGAACCCGCCGTCAAGCTGGCCGTGAACTTCAAACGGGATCACCTTCTTGATGCCCCACTTGTAGTCGGTCAGCAGTCCCTCGGCGATCACCAGCGCCGACGTACTCGCGGCGGCCAGGGCTGCGCGACGATTATTTTTCCAGCACACGACAGCCATCGTGGCGAAAAAGGCAGCATGGCAGTAATCAATGATGCCGTGTGTCTTCGGGCTGATGACCTTGGGCAGCCTGGCTTCCAACTGATGCAGAGCGAGAGTTCCTAGAGCCATACAAAGATCAATCCTGAACGTCAATTCGGCCGTGCAACGATCGCCGTCCCCCTTCGGATGCCATCCCTCCTCTCCGCGTTCACCTCAGCCTCTCAACGTCGGAAGCGCGTCAGGGCATACAGCAGAAGAGAAAGCAGAATGCTCAACAGAAGACTGGTGCCCAAGGGGGCAAACACCTGAAATCTCTCGCCGCGATAGCGGACGTCTCCGGGCAGCCTACCCCAGGGCAGGCCGAGGTGTTCAAGTCCCAACACCAGCAGGCCCGCGAGGACCAGCAGCAACCCCAGCCCAAGCAGAAGACGCCCCATACTCGTTCGACGCCGCAGGCCGGCGTCACGGGCGGCGGGAGATCACGTTCTTTCGTAAACAAAAGATGGGGAGAGCACCTCGCGGCGTTCTCCCCTCCGTGGAATGCGCGGCTCGCGCGTTAGGCCTGCACTCGGCGGGAATAGGCCAGTCCCGACAGCATCGCCAAACCCGTTCCCAACAGGAGAAGTGAGTTCGGTTCCGGCGTGACGTTGGTGACTGTGCCTGAGAAATCGAGACCTGTAGCCGAGCCGTAGTCCTGGTGGACATCGAACTTCAGGGTGTTCACGCCGTTCACCAGACCCGTCAGACTGATGGTCAAGGGCGAGATGCAATTGGGTTGTGAGGCCGTGCAATGCGCGCCCGGATTGAAGAAGCTGGCCTGATCGACCAGTTCAGTTCCGTTCAGGTAGACGTCCGTCGTGTCGTCGGCCATCACGGTCAGTGTGCCGGACGCATGACCTGCATTGCCCATGATGAAGAAGGTCGAGGTGTAGTCATACACGCCGAACGGCTCGACGTTGGAACCGCCGGGGTAGTCCTGCTTGTTGATCCCGACCCAGCTCGAGCTTCCCGTCGGGTTCGTCCAAACACCGCCGGTACCGAGGTTATAGGTGGGACCTGCCGGGATGGCCGGAGGAAGTGCAGCTACAACCGCGCCGTTGAACTTCGTGGCCGAGTTGCCGACGCCCGCGGGGGCGCTGTTGGTTGTGCCGTAAGAGGCGAGGGTGATCGTATCGGCCATAGCGACACTGGCGGACGCGGCAAACAAAGCAGAAACGAAGAGGGATGACAGGACTTTCATGTATTGCCTCGGTAATGACTCGAAAGGGTTAGGTGCTGTGAATGAAAAGTAGCATCGCAAAGAGATTCCACCCCGCATCTCTGGTAACGCACCGCCACAAAGAAGTAACAAACACCCAAGGTCTGCTGTACCGTGACGAGTGCCCGCACGACCGTGCATTCACCCCGCCTGCGACGGATTGCCCCCAAATGCATCTATTTCATAGAGGTTAGAAAGACCATGCCAAGGCTTAAAGCAACGCTTCTTCTGCTTTCCCTGGCGACCGCGTGCGTGCCCGCGACCCTTGCGCAGAGCACGTACGGAGCCGTACCGGGAACACTTAATTTCGTTCAGGGCCAGGCCAATATCGACGGCCAGCCTATCCAGACCAATACCGATAGCTCCGGCAACGCACTCCACTTACACGCCGGCGAGACGCTTGCCACTGCGCACGGGACGGCAGACATCCTGCTCGCTCCCGGCGCCCTGCTGCGCATCGGCAACGACTCCACCGTGCAAGTAATCGCGGAGGACGCAACCCGCGCCGAAGTGCGCCTGGAACAGGGCATCGCCAACGTCAGCGTCAACGTGGTGGGTCACGATCATCTGCTGCTCGTCGATCTGCAGAATGGCCAGACACAGATGCTGTCGCGCGGGCTGTATACCTTCAATACAGCCACAAACACCGTGCGCGTCTTCAACGGCGAAGCTGACATATTTCGGGACAGCGATACCAACTCCGACGTCAAGCCGGTCAAGCTCAAAGAGGGCCATGAGCTGATCCTGGGTGGCGACCGCGCCAAGCCCGCAAGCTTCGACCGCGAACTGGCCGACAACGATCTGCTGCCCTGGACCGGGCCCAAGGAAAGCCAGGCCGTCCTGGCGACGGTTCACCGTGACGGCGGCGCCAGCTACGGCTATGCAGGGTACGGCTACGGGCCAGGAGCCTACGGCTTCTCCCCTGCGTTTGGCTACGGTGACCCCTATCTGGGCGCCGGATTGGGCTACGGGGTTGGCTACGGCTATCCCTACGCCTGGGGACCGTATGGGTTCTATGGCTACCCGTTCTTCGGCGTGGGCTTCGGCTACTGGGGCGGCGGCTTCTATCGCGGGCCGGTCTTTCGCGGACCGGTTCGCGGCGGCTACGCCGGAGGCTTCGGCGGTGGCTATGCAGGCCACGCGTTTGCCGGTGGGCACAGTGTCGGCGGGGGCGGGGGACGTCGCTAGACGCACCTCCACTCAAAACACCCGGGCGCTGGATCACTTCCAGCGCCCATTCTTTTCGCCGCATCAAAGCCCTGCGGACCTCTCGCAACAACGCCGTACGCGCCGTCCATCCAAGCTCTCGTGAACACAAGCAAGGCTGCACCCACCGAACTGAACGAAGCACAACGTAAAGACCAGCACTACGCTCAGCTTGCCGAGCAGCTCGACGCAGACACCGCGGTGCCGTCCTCTGTCCGGGAGCTTGCCCGCGACAAGCGCGTGGCCGTGCGCCGTGCGGGCGCTCCCGACCCCAGGGGCAAGTGCGTTGTGTACTGGATGCAGCGTGCGCAACGCGGCCTGGACAACCATGCGCTGGACAAGGCGATCGACCTTGGCAACGCGCTGGGTCTGCCCGTGGTCGCGTACTTCGCCGGAATCAACTACTTCCGTTCGTCGTATCTCCGCCATTACGTCTTCCTGAATCAGGGTCTGCGCGACGTTGCGGAGGACTGCGCAGAACGTGGCGTTGGATTCGTGCTGCGCAACACGCCCAACGAAGAGCACGAGCGTTTCTTCACGGACGTTCACGCGGCCATGGTGATCGGGGACGAGAACCCCATGCGCGCCCCGGAGCAATGGCGCCTCGACCGCGCCGCACGTCTCACCATTCCTTTCTGGACCGTGGACGCCGACGTGATCGTGCCGTCGAAGCTGCTGGAGAAGGCGCAATACTCCGGCGCCATCGCGCGTCCCCGTATCCGCAAACTTCTGCCCGAGTTCGTAAAGCCCTACGCGAATCCGGGCGCGAACACGCCGTGGGGCAAGCCGCGCGGTTTGTTTGCGGACGACCCGCACAAGGACATGACCGCTGGCTGGCCCGACCTGGACCGCAGCGTAGGCCCGGTGCCGTATTGGACCGGCGGGCGCAAAGAGGCGTGGCGCAGACTGAAGCTCTTTACCGAGGCGAAGCTCACCAGCTACGCCGATGACCGCAAGCACCCGGAGCGCGACGCCACCAGCCGGCTTTCGCCCTACCTGCACTTCGGCCACATCGGCCCGCTCACCATCGCGAACGCCGTCAATGCGGCGGTGGACAAAGACCCAAAACTCGCGCCCGCACGCGACAGCTACTTCAACGAGGTAATCACCTGGCGCGAGTTGAGCGTCAACTTCGTCCGTTATCAGCCCGACTACGACAACGTGAACTGCGCGGACAACTGGGCGCGGGAGACGGTCGCCAAACACGACAAAGACAAGCGCGAGATTCTCTACACGCTCGAACAGCTTGAATCCGCGCAGACCTACGACGAACTCTGGAACGCCGCGCAGACCCAGATGGTTCGCCACGGCTGGATGCCCAACTACCTGCGCATGTACTGGGGCAAAAAGATCGTGGAATGGACGCCCGACGTGCGCACCGCGATGGAGCAAATGATTTACCTCAATGACAAGTACTTCCTCGACGGCCGCGACCCGAACGGCTATGCCTCGATCGCCTGGGCCGTGCTCGGCAAGTTCGACCGCCCCTGGCAGGAGCGCCCTATCTTCGGCAAACGCCGCTACATGAGCGGCGCGAGCGCAGCCAAAAAATTCGACGCCAAGAGCTACATTCGTGATGCCGGACAGTTGCCGAAGTAACGCTTTTCTGCGCGGCTTCGGCGGGTGCAATGATCCTGCCTTGCCAAGTCGCGCATGTTTCACCCCTGTGCCCGCTTGCGCTGCGCAGCGGCCACTACGCGGAGGCAGCCGGTGGTAGAGTGTTACCCACAATGCACACCTTTGTGACTGGCCCTGTCGTGTTGGCGCTTCTTGCATGGCACGCGCCAAACGCGATTCCGGCTCACTACGAGAGCGACATCTCCCACGAGCGCCAGCAGGAAGCGCAGGCCCTGAATACTCCCACGGGATGGCTCTCGCTGGTCGCCCTCCAACCTCTCACCATCGGCAAGGTCTCGGTCGGTTCTGCCCCGGACAACACGCTCCGCCTGGAGCATGGCCTGGCGCACGCGTTCACGCTCGAGGTCGAGCCCGGCAAGGTCCTCTTCGCGACGGTCGATCCGTCGGTCACCATTGACGGCAAACATCCTCACGCAGGCGATCCAGTCCGCATTTCCGACAGCACGGACGCCATGCTTCATTGGGGCGCTCTTTGGGCCAACGTGATCCGCCGCACCGGAGACCAGACCTACCTGCGCATAGGCGACCCCAACTCACCCAACCGGCGCAGCTTCCACGGCCTGCACTTCTACCCGGTGAACCCTGCGTACCGCATCACGGCGAAGTGGGTGCCCTATACGCCTGCTCACGAACTCCGCATGGGTACCGTGCTCGGAACAACCCTCGTCGTCCCCAGCCCGGGCTTCGCCGAATTCACGCTTGACGGCCAAACCATTCGCCTGGATGCCATGGGTGGCGAGAACGGCGTGACCTTCTCCTTTCGGGATGGGACGTTCAAAACGACGACCTACGGCGCCGGCCGTGAGGTGACCGCAGACCCTCCCTCCAACGGCCTCGATCATCCGGGGTCAATCCTGATCGACTTCAACAAAGCCGGCAACTGGCCCTGCGCGTACACCCAGTACGGCACCTGCCCCCTGCCACCAACCCAAAATCGCTTCGACGCCCTGATCCCCGCCGGCGAGAAGCGATACCACGACTGAGGGGAAGCGTCTTACGCCTCTACCCCCCTGCTCTGTCCACAGTGCTGCGGTTTTGAACTCACGCAACGCGCTCTGACGGCGCGGCGCCGCAAGCCGCCGTCTAATGATTCATGGCCACAGCTGTCCAGGAATCCGCGCCGACTCCGGTGCTGACCTCCGCGCAGCGCGAGGCCTTGTTGCGCGAGGCCGACCCCGAACCGCTCACCTCGGCGAACGGTACCCCCGGCGAGAGCAAACTGTGGCGCCCGCGCCGGGTCTTCATCACGCCGGACGCCTTTGCGACGCCGCACGGCCGCAGCATCCTGGAGCGCACGGAAGGCTTTGGCGCTCAGGTCATCCGCCTGAAGAGCAATCAGCTTCGCGGGCTGACCGACCCTGTCCCGAAAGACGCTCCGCCGGACAGCAAGGCTGCCCAGCGTGCGTACGCCCAGGCCAAGACCTCCCTGGCTATCGTGATGTCGCCGCCCTCCGCGCGCAAGCTGCAGCCCATTCCTCCCTCGGCCGACTGGCAGTTCCACCTCGCCCAGGGCTGCCCGGCGCACTGCCAGTACTGCTACCTTGCGGGCTCGCTCAGCGGACCGCCGGTCACCCGCGTTTATGCGAACCTGCCGGAGATCCTGGGCAATTTGCCCAATTACCTTGGCACCGGCAAGATCACCTCCGCGTCGCGCGACCGGGCGCACGAGGGCACCACGTTCGAGGCCTCCTGCTACACCGATCCGCTCGGCATCGAGCACCTCACCGGCGCACTTGCCGAGAGCATCCGCTTCTTCGGCCAGTGGGACGCACCCGTGCAGCTCCGTTTCACCACCAAGTTCGATAGCGTGGGCTCGCTGCTGCCGCTTGCCCATAACGGCCGTACGCGGGTCCGCTTCAGCCTCAACGCCGCGTCGGTCGCACGGGGGTTTGAGGGCGGCACGGCCAACGTCGCGCAGCGGCTTGCTGCGCTCCGCCGGATGGCGCAGGCCGGCTATCCCGTGGGCCTGACGATTGCCCCCATTATGCCGGTCGAAAACTGGCAGGGGGAGTACGGCGAGTTGCTCCGGAACGTTGCCCACGCGCTGGGGGGGGTACCTGAGCCGGATCTCACCGCCGAGCTCATCACGCATCGCTTCACGCCGGGCAGCAAAGACGTTCTGCTCAGTTGGTATCCCAGGACCACTCTCGATCTCGACGAAGCGAAGCGCACCCAGAAGCGCAACAAGTTCGGTGGCTTCAAATACGTCTACCCCAAGGACCCGATGCGTGCCATGCGCGAGTGGTTCGAAGCAACGATTGCTGAAGTCCTTCCCTCTGCCCGGATCCTCTACTGGACCTGAAGGAGATCCCCATGAACCTGGTGCTTGTCGATACCGGAGCTCCGCTTTGCGAAGCCTGGCACGTCGCCTTCGCGGAGGTCGAGGGCGTTCACGTCCACAACGGCAGGTTCGAGTCGGTGATCGGCAGCTATGACTGCTTTGTCAGCCCGGGGAACTCGTTCGGCTTGATGGACGGCGGCATCGATGCGTCAATCATCCGTTTTTTTGGTCCTGCGCTCAAAGAGCGCGTGCAGGACGAGATCTGGCGGGTGTATCGCGGAGAGCAGCCCGTCGGCACGTGCCTCTTGGTGCCCACCAACGATCCGCGCTGTCCGTGGCTGGCTCACTGTCCCACGATGCGTATTCCGATGGAAGTGACCTACACCAACCACGCTTACGCTGCCTTCCTGGCCGCGCTCACAACCGCCGGAAACGCCGGGGTACGCGTACTGGCGTGCCCCGGTCTGGGTACGCACACGGGCCGCATTCCTCCGGACGTGGCCGCGCGGCAGATGCGCTATGCCTACGACCTGTGGAACGGACCCCGCGTGCGCCCGGAGTGGGGCAAGCTGAGCAACCGCGAATGGCGCTCCAGCGGCCGTTCCCGTGAAGAGTTCCTCCGCCATAAGTTCTCGCTCGCTTGAGTGCACCGGGACCGCACGCCGGAGCCAGGCCGCGCATGCCAGTAAGCTGAACGTATGCGAGCCTTCCGCCTGATTGCCATCGTCTGGGCCAACGCTTTTCTGCTGGCCGGCAGCCTCCACCCGCAAACCCTCGGGCAGCGGAACGCTGCGCCGCCCCCGGCCAAAGCCGGTGTGGTCACCCGCGACATAACGCCCGCGGCCCGCCGCAACTGGCGAGGCGCGAAGGAGCACCTCCTCCACGTGACGGTCTGGTACCCCGCCGCGGACACAGCCATCGAAACCCCGCAGACGATCGGCCCACCCGGAAAACCGCTGTTTGAGGCGGGCAGCGCCACACCACACGCCGCCTTTACGCCCTCGCTCGATCCATTTCCGTTGATCCTGCTCTCCCACGGCACCGGCGCCAGCGCGCTACAACTCGCCTGGCTGGGGACGGCGCTGGCACGTGCGGGATTCATCGCCGCCGCCGTCGATCACCCGGGCAATAACGCGGTCACCGGCTACACGCCGGAGGGCTTTGCGCTCTGGTGGGAGCGCGCCACCGATCTTTCCGAGGTGCTCGATGGCCTGCTGGCCGACCCGGAGCTCTCGCCCCACATCGATAAGGACCGCATCGGGGCGGCGGGCATTTCGCTGGGCGGCTACACCGTGCTGGAGCTGGCGGGCGCACGCACCGACATCACCACGTTCTTCGACCTCTGCCACAAGGATCCCAACAACCTCGTCTGCCATACACCCGAGATGAAGGAGATGCCCGGACCTGACCAGATGCTGGAGAGTATTCGGAAGACCAGCGGCGAGAGCCTCGCCCGCTCAGCCGACAACTTCCGCGATCCGCGCATTCACGCGGTGTTTGCCATCGCGCCCGCCCTCGGGTTCACCCAGACGGCCGAAAGCTTGCACCAGATCCGGGTCCCGGTCGAGGTCGTTGTGGGCTCGGCGGATCCGATCGCCCCCGCGGCCACGAACGCCAGCCTGATCAAAGCCCACGTACGCGGCGCGCGGGAGACGATCCTGCCCAACGTCGCGCACTACACCTTTCTGGACGTCTGCACCCCCGCCGGCAGCCAGGTCGTCCCGCCCTATTGCACCGACCCGCCAGGTGTCGACCGCGCGACGGTTCACACCCAGGTGAGCGACCTGGCGATCCAGTTCTTCGCGCGGACCTTCCACATTCGGTGACGGTTGGCCACCCACGAGGGGATGGCTCTTACGCTCGGCTCCTCACCCTTCACCGGTGGTCTTCCAGAAGAGAAAGCTGACCCTGGTCCATCTCGTTGCGCAGTTGCAGCAGGTAGTGCGCGTTGGCCTTTTCCAGCTCCGCCCGCGCCTGGGCGACGTGGTCGATCTGGGCATACAGCGCACCTTCGTCCAGGATCTTGGCGTGGGTCAAGGTCTCCAGTTTGTTCTGCTCGGTCTGGTAGTCTTCGAATCGCTTCAGCAGGGTGGCCCGGTTGGACTCGAAGATGCCGTCCATCCGGCGCTGCTGGTCCGGCCGCAGCCTCAGGTCCTTGGCGAAATGCTTGTCATCCCACCAGCGCCCCGGCGGCCCGAGCTGCAGACCGCCGCGCATCGTGCTCACGGTCCCGGCAGAGTCCGGCGGGTGGTTCGGCGGGGGTCCGGCATTGCCGCGACTGTACATCCCTGCGGAGTAGCTTCCGCCGCCGCCGCCAAACCCCGGAGTTCCACCCCCGCC
>CAXUNH010000003.1:0-49832 GCA_964252405.1 uncultured Acidobacteriaceae bacterium
GGGGCCTTCCGCAACTTCAATCCCACACAACTGCACGGCGGGTTAAATTTTGGGGGCGAGTACGCGGCGCTGGACTCGGCTCCCTGGTCGCCAACGCTTACGCCACAGCCCAAGCCTTCGTACGCCAAGGACACCTTCGGCGGAACGTTGGCCGGGTCGCCGTACATCCCGGGGCTATGGAAGCCCAGCACGAAACAGTTCGGGTTTCTCAACTTCAACGTCACGCGCAACACCACGCCGGAGGTGCTGACCGCCACGGTGCCGACCGATGCGGAGCGGGCGGGCAACTTCGGTGCGCTGGTGCAGACGGTGAACGGGGCGAGCACAGGGACGCAGATCTTTGACCCGACCACAGGTGCGCCGTTCGCCTACAACGGACAGCCGAATGTGATCGACCCGGCGCGCATTTCGCCCCAGGCGTTGTATGTGCTGAACAAGTTCTACCCGCATGCCAACGTGGTAGGCACGGGGACGCAGCGCTACAACTACCAGACTGTAACGACCGTGGGGCAGAACTCGGCCAACCTGTCGTCGCGCTTCATCCGCAACCTGGGGGCCAATAGCAGTGGGCCGTTCTTTGGCGGTGGGCGCGGTGGTGGTGGTGGAAGGACGCCGCCACCCGGCTTGCGGCAGAGCCTGAACTTCAACTTCAGCTATTCACACTCCGCGCAGGATCTGCGGAACATCATCCTGCCGCTGTCAGGTGCGTCGCTGACGGATGGGTACAACCTGGGCGTTGGCTATGTGATCGGCAAGGGGCGGCTGAACAACACCAGCACGGTAACCTGGGATCGCAGTCACTCGCTGACGCGCAACTACTTCACCGATACGTCGGACGACCCGGCGACCGAGGCCGGGATTGGCCTGCCAAGCACAGCGGCCATTCCCTTTCGGCCGAACTTCTACAACGGTCTGCCGTCACTGCAGATTGAGAACTTTCTTTCGGTCAACAACACCGATCCGCAGGACAACATTGGGCAGACGATCAGCTTCAGCGATGGGCTGAGCTACCGGCACAAGAAACACAACCTGCGCTTCGGCGTGGATGTGCGGCGCGTGCACCAGGATTACCTCGGTGGCGGGAATCCGCTGGGGCAGTTCACGTTTACGGGGCTGAACACGGAGAGTGGGGCGGACAAGTGCAACTTCGGCGGCGTGGGCTGCCCGCCGGGTGTGGCGGCTGCCACCGGGACGACAGGTCAGCCGAGCACCGGAGCGGCTTTTGCGGACTTCCTGCTGGGGCTGCCGCAGCAGACGCAGATCCAGGCGGGGCTGTCGAAGATCTATCTGCGCGAAAATGTTGTGGACTGGTACGTCAACGACGACTATCGCGTGGCCAATGGCTTCACGTTGAACGGCGGCTTGCGCTATGAGTACTTTGGGCCGTTCAGCGAGAAGAACAACCGCTTGATCAATCTGACTGGCGTGGCGCCGGGCACGACCAGCGTTGGTTGTGTGACGCCAGGTGGGTTGACGACGCAGACGGTTGCGGGCACGTTGATGTGTGCGGCGGGGCCGAACGGCTCGTTGTTGCAACCGGATAGAGCGATGTACTCGCCGCGCTTTGGCTTTGCGTATCGACCGCACTGGGTGAAGGACACCGTGGTGCGTGGCGGCTATGGGATCAACTTCAACACCGGGCAATTTGCGACGTTTGCGCGGAATCTTTCTTATCAGGCACCGTTTGCGGCGACGCAGAACAACGTCCTTACTTCGCGGACAAACGCGACAGGTTGCAACCCGCTGTTGTCTGCGCAGGGTACGAACTTCACGCTGGGCAGCGGCTTTGGCTGCTCGGGCAAGTTGTTTGAGAACACCTATGCGGTGGACCCGAACTATCGGTTGGGCCTGGTGCAGGTCTACAACGCCGACGTGCAGCGCACGTTGCCGATGGGCATTGTGCTGAACGTGGGCTATAACGGATCGCACGGTTCGAACCTCAACGTGGTGAACGCGCCCAATCACACGCCCAACAGCGTCACAACGCCGAATGCGGTGGCGTTTACGTATCAGCAATCCATTGCGGAATCGACGTTCAACGCGCTGACGGTCAACGCGCAGAAGCGCCTGCAAAAGGGTGTGCAACTGGGCGCGAAGTACCAGTATGCGCACTCGATTGATGATGCTTCGAGCATCGGTGGGACGACGGAGACATCGTCGGTGCAGGACCCGAACAATCTGCATGCGGAGCGCTCAAACTCGAGCTTCGATGTGCGGCACTCGTTAAGCGGAACGTGGCTATATGAGTTGCCGGTGGGGCCGAACCGAGCGTTCTTAAGCAAGGGCGGCGTGGCCTCAAAGCTGCTGGATGGCTTTTCGCTTTCGGGCGCGTTCACCATCACTTCGGGGCAGTACTTCACGCCGAGCTATCAGGCGACCACGGCGGAGACCGAGGCAGGCGGCACGTACACGCTGCGCCCCGATCGCGTGTTTGCGCAACCGATCCATGGGCTCGGTGGCGTGAACAACTTCTTCAACCCGGCGGCCTTCACACAGCCACAGGGCACGTTCTATGGCACGGCATCGCGCTACTCGATTGAAGGGCCGGGGCAGTTGCTGATCAATGCTTCCCTGTCGCGCACGGTGCCGTTGGGTGAGACGCGGTCGTTTGAGGCGCGGGCGACGGCGAGCAATGTGTTCAACACGGTGCAGTACAACGGCATCGATACGCAGCTGGATTCGGCGACCTTTGGCCAGGTGACGGGCGCGGCGCATATGCGGCAGATTACGTTTGTGGGCAGGTTCCGGTTTTAGTGGTTGCTGGTTCTTGGTTGCTGGTTCTTGGTTGCTGGTTGCTGGTTGCTGGTTGGGGGGTGGTGGTTGGTTGTTGGTTGTTGGATAGATGGATCTGAGGTGAGTTGCATGAGTCGACGGTGTTCACTTCGGGTTTGGGTTGCTGGCGGCCTGAGCACTTTGCTCATGGCGGCCGGGCCGTTTGCTGCGCGCACCGTGCTGGCCGCTCAAGAGGCGCAGGCAGGCGGGAACGGCGGCTACAAGCTGACCGTGAACGCCAATATTGTGCTGACCAACGTGGTTGTGCGCGATAGAAAGACCGGCGTGGTGGTGAAGGGGCTGACGGCGAACGACTTTCAGGTGTTCGAGAACGGCAAGCCGCAGCGGATCGCGAGTTTCGATTACCAGAACGTGGATCAGGCCGCGGCGCTTGCGGAAAAGAACACGGTGGCGGGCAAGGCCAGCGTGGCCGATCTGCTGGAGCGCAACTTTGCGGCGTACCCGGCGCAGCTGCGCGACCACCGGCTGATCGTGATGTTCTTCGACCTGAGCACGTTGCAGGATGAGGACACGGATCGTGCCGTGGAAGCAGCGCAGAAGTACATCAACACGCAGATGCAGCCGGCGGACCTGGTGGCCCTGGTCAGCTTCTCGACGGCGCTCAACCTGGACCAGGACTTCACCGCGGACAAGGCGGTTCTGCTGCACGGGCTGGGCAAGTACAACGGCACCGATCAGACGTCGTTTACCAACGGTGGAACTGGGGGCACGACCAATGGAACGAGCGATGATGCGTCGAGCTTTGTCGCCGACGACACCGAGTACAACAACCTGAACACCGACCGCGAGTTGTATGCGATCCGGCAGGTGGCGCAGTCGTTGGAGAAGGTGGAACAGCGCAAGAGCCTGCTGTATTTCTCGGGCGGCTTGTCGCGCAACGGCATTGAAAACCAGGCGAGTCTGCGCGCCGCGACGAATGAAGCGGCAAAGGCCAACATGGCGATCTATGCCGTGGATGCGCGCGGGCTGGAGGCGCTGCCGCCTGTCGGCAATGCCACGCAGGGCAGCTTGCGCGGCACGGCGGCGTACACAGGGACTGCCGTTGCCAACCAGTTCAGCAGCAATTTCAGCTCGCAGGAGTTGCTGAGCACGTTGGCGACGGATACGGGTGGGAAGGCGTTCTTCGACTCCAACGACTTTGGGCCGGCGTTTCAGCAGGTGCAGCACGATACCGAGGCGTACTACATTCTCGGGTTTCACTCGACCGATGGGCGCAACGATGGAACGTTCCGTCATCTGCTGATCAAGGTGACCCGGCCCGATGTGAAGATTGAGTACCGTCCCGGCTATTACGCGCCTGCGGACTTCCAGCACCAAAAAACGGAAGACCGTGAGCAGGCATTGCAGGACCAGATCCATAGCGATCTGCCTGCGCTGGATGTCGCGGTGTACCTGCAGGCGTTTTACTTCCGCGAGAACGCGAATAGCTTTTATGTTCCGGTGAGCCTGTTGGTGCCGGGGTCGCAGATTCCGTTCACCAAGAGCAAGGACCAGGACAAGGCCACGCTGGATGTTCTGGGCCAGGTGAAGAATGCCCAGGGCATCACGGTGGGCAATGTTCGCGATACGGTGAAGCTGGCGGTGGATCAGGCACAGCAGGTGCAGCGCCGGACGATTCAGTACTCCACGGGCTTCACCCTGGCGCCGGGCCGCTATCACCTGAAGTTCGTCGTGCGCGAAAACGAGACCGGCAACATGGGATCGTTTGAGACGGACCTCGCGGTACCCGACCTGAAGAAGGCGCCGGTGAAGCTGAGTTCCGTTGTGCTGGCGAGCCAGCGCACGCCTAATGCCGCAAAGAGCACGCCCAACCTGCTGGTGCGCGACGGGCAGGAGTATGTGCCCAACGTGGCGCACGTCTTCCGGCAAAGCCAGCACCTTTACCTGCTATATGAGGTGTACGACGCCGCACGGAACAAGGCGGCCGCGCAACCTGCGGCGGCACCCGGCCTGAGCCGTCGCGAGGGTGGACCGGTCCACGTTTTGACCTCGATTGAGCTGCTTTCCGGGGGCGTGAAGGTGTATGAAACGCCTCTGGTCACGGCCGAGGCGGTGAATGTTCCGGGGCGGGAGGCAGTGGCATTTCAGTTCGATATACCGCTTGCCGACCTGAAGCCCGGAGACTACACCTGCCAGGTGAATGTGATCGACGACGCGAGCGGATCGTTTGCCTTTCCGCGGCTTGCGTTGCGGGTGCAGGGCGCACCCGGCGCGGTGACGATGCCGGCATCGAGTTCCGGGCAGTAATGCGCCTCCAGGTGCGGCAGGGGAAGGAGATGCGAAGGGGGCATTGACGAAATGCCCTGGGCGGGCGGAGTATGTTGGCGTTTGCACGGCGGAGGTTACCCATGCACCTTGCCAGTCGTTTTGCCACCCTGTTCGTCTTCGTTCTGGGCGCCACGGCCATCGCTCAGTCCCAGGCCGGCGGGAGCTCTCCCATGAACATGGAGCCCCACAGCACGGACGAATGGCGGATCATCGCCCCACACCTGCCCGATCCGTTGACGGGCAGCCCGGCAAAGCTGGAGACCGCGGGCGATGTGCTCCGGGCACGTCGTTTTCCCGAGGATGCGATCACCTTCTATAAGGCAGCGATCATCAACGGCGGCGACCGCACCCGGTTGCTGAAGAAAGAGGGCGTGGTTCACCTGGAGATGCAGCACGGGCTGATCGCACGGTTGTGCTTTCAGCAGACGGTGAAACTGGACAAGAAAGACGCCGATGGATGGAATAACCTGGGGGCTGCGGACTTCATGCTGGGCAATACGCGCGGCGCGATCAGCGAGTACAAGCATGCGGTGAAACTGCGGAAGTCCTCGGCCGTGTTTCACTCCAACCTCGCGCTTGCCTATTTCGAGGCGAAGGATGGGCGCAGCGCCCGCAACGAGCTGCAACGCGCCTTTGCGCTCGATCCCGAGATCCTGCACCACAGTGACAATGGCGGGTATAACCTGCAGGTCCTGGCCTCCGCGCACTATGCGGAGATCTGCTACGAAATGGCGCGGGTGTACGCCGCCCAGGGTGACGGCGAGACGACGCTTACATGGTTGACGAAGGCGTCCGAACGGGGCTTGGATGTGCGTTCGGCGATGAAGGGGGATCCTCTACTGGGCCCCTATCTGCAGGATGAACGTGTGAAGCTGATGCTGGCCAACAACGACCATATGAAGGGCAAAGATGTGGCCTCGAAGGGAAAGGCGCCCAGCCTAAGCAGCGCACAGTAGGGTTCTGCCGGGCGACCCCTCGCGAAGTCAGCGGCCAGGGGGGAAGCGCGATGTAGCGAGGCGGCATCACACAAGTGCGCCTGACGGTCGATGCCCGTCACTCCGCGCCCGGACGGACCCCCGATGCCCCTGGTAAAGATTGCTGCTTCGTGTGTGATTGCCTGTCTGACCCTGGCGACCCCGGCGCACCTGCCTGCCCAGGGCCCCGGAATGGACCATGGCCCGATCAAGCTGAGCGTGGTCGTCACGCCCGGGGACAAAGGCAAGCCGATCGCAGGTTTGACCCAAAACAGCTTCACGGTTCTGGATAACGGCGCTCCGCAGCCGATCCGTTCGTTTCGGGCTCTGTCGAGCCAGACGGATCCGGTGAAGATCCTGCTTTTGATCGACGCGGTAAATACCGACTTCCTGCACATCGCGTATGAGCGTGAGCGGCTGGACAAGTTTCTGCGCGCGAACGACGGCCGCCTGAGCCAGCCCACCGCGCTGGCCATTCTTACCGATACGGGCACCCAGGTTCAGCCAGGGTTCAGCACCGATGGAAACGCCCTCAGCCAGGTGCTGGACAAGCAGGTGATCGGGTTGCGCGACCTCCGGCGCAGTGCCGGCTTTTACGGGGCCGAAGAGCGCCTGCAACTGTCGCTCAAGACGGTGAACCAGTTGCTGGACCGCGCCGCCACGGAGCCTGGGCGCAAGTTCATCGTCTTCCTCACGCCGGGATGGCCTTTGCTGTCAGGCCCCAACGTGCAATTCTCCATCAAGGAGCAGCAAGCGCTCTTTGCGGAGGTAGTGAGCACCTCCAACGCTATACGGCGGGCCAATGCCACGCTGTATGCGTTGGATCCCCTGGGGGCCGGAGAAGGACCCGGCCGCACCTTTTACTTCGAACAGTTTGTGAAGGGGGTCAGCAAACCGTCGCAGGCGCTTCCCGGCGATCTTGGAGCACAGGTGCTCGCGGTGCAAAGCGGAGGACAGTTCCTGGGAAGCAACAACGACATCGGTGCGCTGTTGCAGCAGACCTACGACGACGCGAAGGCGGCCTATGAGATCACCTACGTGCCACCACCTTCGGAGCGAAGGAACGAATATCACCGTATCCAGGTACGCATGGCCGAGCCGCGGATGACCGCCCGCACACTGCAGGGTTACTACACCCAGCCCTGAGGGTCTACTTGTACGGGCAGTGCCGGCAGCCCGAGTTGCAGCAGTAGCCACGTCGCAGATGATATTGCGCCGTGAACACCAGGTACGGTCCCTCCTGATAGGTGTCCCCGGGCTGCGGATCGTCGGGCGCGAAGCTCGCCTGGGCGGAACCGCCTGGCGCGGGGGATGCGCTTTCTGCCTCGGACTTCGGTGCATTCGGTTTCATGAGAACAGACCAGGGCTTCGTGGTGCCGCTGCAGGGGTGCGAACCGGGGCTACGTTTCCTTCCCTGCGAAGAAGATCCGGGATGGAACGTGTCGGCTTTCCGGGGAGTGGACGGGGC
This sequence comes from uncultured Acidobacteriaceae bacterium, assembly GCA_964252405.1. GTDB lineage: Bacteria > Acidobacteriota > Terriglobia > Terriglobales > Acidobacteriaceae > Granulicella. The sequence continues at coordinate 7,504 of CAXUNH010000003.1, forward strand.
TGGCTTTGCGGCGGGATCTCCGCCCTGGTGGGCGTCTCGTCCTGGACGGCGCCGTTCTGGAAGCGGACCTCCCGGCCCGGAATGGCTGCTGCGCGCTCGCCCGGCACCAGAATGCCGACCAGATTGAGCGGATCGGCCGCCCCCAGTTGAATTGCTGCTTCTCCGGCGCGGGCGGTCTGCTTCCGCCGGGCCTCGCGCAAACCCTCGACCGCCTCTGGCACGGCGAACTGCTCGCCAAAGGGGCCGCTGACGAAACGTCCGCCACGCACCTCGCCGCGGGCCTCCAATCGGCGAAGGATCGCGACCAGATCTCGCCACTTCGGCGCATTGGCCTCCCGCGCCAGCATCTCGCGAAAGACCACGCCGTAGCGGCAGAGCAAAATGCGGGCAAAGCACTCCAGGGAGGCCTGTGCGCGACGTGCTTCGCCAATCGCTCGCTGGGCCGGGTCGTGGAGTTCCGCCGGGCTGGGTTCCGCGTCGCTCAGCAACGACCAGCGTCCAGCCGTGGTGCGCGCGGCGGCTCGCTTCCGCAGGCTCACCGCCGGCGTTTGCTCCAGATGCACTGACTTGCGGCGGGGATCCATGAGGGCGCGCAGTTGATCAAAGCCGTCCGCAGAGGCAAGTCCGGCGGTGGCGAGTTCCCAAAGGCCGCAGGTGACCTGCTGCTTGCTTAATCCGCTCAGCCGCTGCAGATCGGCCGTGAACGCTGCGCCTCGCGTGCGCAACAGCGCGCGCAGGCACTGAGCCTCGGTGGATAGCGACTGGGTGAGTTGCTCCTCGCAGACCCCCTTCGCGGCCAGCGACGCCGGGAGCCACTCGGCGGACTCGCGCAGAAAAAAGGTAATGGGCGCGGCCCCGGTGGGGATCACACGGCGCGGCGCGGCGCCATTCGCTTCGGTCCATGCAGGGTGCGGCGACACGCGCCCCCACCCCACAATGCCGGCGAGGCAAAGGTTGTCCAACCAGCGCGGGTCGTATTGCTTGACGCGCGCCGGGAGCAAGCTGCGCTCCCACTCCACGGCAGGCGCCTCAAAGCCTTCAAGCTGCTCGATGGCGGCCAGAACGCCTTCCTCCCCGGTCAACTGCGACTCGGGAGCGACATGCTGCCAGTCCTGCAGCCAGCGATTGAAGACGACGGCCGGAACCGGCTCCACCGATTGACGCAGCCCTGCGAGAGTCAACCGGTGGATGCGCTGCAGAATGCGCCGCTCACACCACTCGATGGCGTGGGACTGGTCGTCAGGGGGCCTGGGCCGCTCAAAGACGCCGCGCATGGCGAGCCCTTGCATCTCCATGACCAGCAGCGCCTGCGAGAGCGGTTCGGGATGGAGGTGAAGCAGACCGCCGAGTTGTCCGGCCGTCAGTGGGCCCAGTACCTGCAGCCAGCCCTGCACCAGGTTCCTGGCCGCACCATCCCGCGGAGAGAGCGGCTGTGCCGGGCGGTACTCCGTGCCGGGGAGCGTGGTGGCCTCGCGATCCTGGACCGCACTGGCCCGCACTTCGGGCAGGCTCGCCTCCGGCCAAAGCAGATGGGCGTCGGGCAGGCGTTCGGTCGCGATCCACGCCTCCTCTCCGCCCAGCATGACGCACTGTGCTCGTCCCTGCTGACCAAGCTGCAGGAAAAACTCCGGCCAGTGCTGTGCTGCCCGGGGCTTCCCTGCCGCACGAGCCTGCAGAAAGCCGAGCGGGAGTGCCACAAGCTGCAGCAGCAGATCGTGAAGCTCATGCGCGTCGCGTACGTCTGGCCACAGCGTCTCCCGCACACTGTCGATCGCTGCCCCATCGAGCCTGCCCGCGCCCTCCGTTACGGCATCCGGAAGCGTGCGCCGCAGTTGCACGGCTCGGGTCCGGCGCGCAGCCGCGTCGGCTTCGTCAAGGTACGCGTAGGGCATTGCGTTCAGCAGTTCGTGCGCAAACTGGGACGGGACTGGCGTGTCGACCGCCAGACACTCAATGCTGCCGCGGGCAATGGCGCGCAGCAACTCCTCCAGCCCGTCAATGTCCATCGCCTCCGTCAACGTGTCACGCATGACCTCCCGCACCAGCGGGTGATCCGGGATCTCGATGTCGCCGGTCATCGTCTCCGGGCACGCAGAGGCGTGCGGAAAGACGCTTGCAAGCAGATCATCCGACCGTGTGCGCTGGATCTGCGGCGCGACACGCTTCCCCTTTTGCATACGCAGCAGTTGCAAACTGCGACCGGCAGCCCAGCGCCAGCGATTCTTGAACAGCGGCGAAGGAATGCACGCCTGTTCGAGTAACTCGCGCGCCGTGAACTCCGTTAGGTACTGAAAGACGTCACGCAGGGGAAAGCTATGCTGCTCCGCGAGCGAGATGTTGATGCCGTTATCCGTGGCAGCCGCCTGCAGTTCGAAGTTGAAACCGCGGCAGAAACGCTTCCGCAACGCAAGTCCCCAGGCCTTGTTCAGGCGGCCGCCGAACGGCGCATGGAGAATGAGTTGCTGGCCGCCACCTTCGTCAAAAAACCGTTCCGCGATGATGGTCTGCTTGGTGGGCACTGCCCCGAGCACGCTACGGCCCGCAACGATGTACGTGATCAGTTGCAGCGCGGCGGAGTCGCACAGGTAGCACTCGCGCTTCAGCCACTCCATGCAGTCGCGCACCTCAGGATGCAAAGCGCCCCAGCGATCGTCCCGGTAGGGGCTGTGCGAGACGGCTTCAGGGCTTCCGGAGCCCGTCATTGCGGACGGTTTCACGTTGCGCGTCCGCCGGTCAATTTCCCCGCGAAGATCGCTGACGCCGTCACAGAGCTCTGCGGTGCGCTGGGGTGCCTCGCCCTCCCAGAACGGAATGCTGGGCGGGGCACCGTGCGCATCTTCGACCAACACCTTACCCTGCGGATCGATGCGCTGCACCCGCCAGCTTGTGTTCCCAAGCAGGACGACATCGCCCGGAGAGGAGTCCACGGCAAAGTGCTCGTCCAGCGTGGCGATCTGCACGTTCTCTGGCTGCAACATCACGGCATACAACGAAGCGTCCGGGATCGCGCCCCCGTTCGCAATGGCGATCATGCGGGCGCCGCGGCGTGCGTGCAGATGCCCCTGCACACGGTCACGCAAGAGGTACGCGCCATAGCGGCCCCGCGAACTCTCAATGCCGTTGTGCAGCAACGACAGCAGCTCGTCGAAGCTCTCACGGGTCAGATCACGGTAGGGCCAGGCCCGTCGGAACACATCGAAGAGGGTCTGCTCGTCCCAGCTCTCGGCTCCGCACGCGGCAACCACCTGCTGCATCAGCACGTCGATGGGCGCTTCCGGGATAGCAAGCTGATCGAGTTCCCCGGTGACCATCTTGCGCAGCAAGGCCGCCTGCTCCAGAAGATCATCGCGCGTCATCGCAAAGAAACGTCCCTTGGGGATGGCCCCGCGCCAATGCCCCGCCCTGCCCACACGTTGCATGGCCACGGAAACGGCGCGCGTAGTTTGAATTTGGCAGACAAGATCCACAGCACCGATGTCGATCCCCAGCTCAAGCGAGGCAGTGGCGATCAGGATTTTGATCTCGCCCTCTTTCAATCGCTGTTCAGCGTCCAGGCGCAGGGTGCGCGACAGCGAGCCGTGGTGCGCTGCGACAGCATCGGGTCCCAGCCGCTCTGCGAGTTCGAAACTGATCTTCTCCACGAGGCGCCGTGTGTTCACGAACACCAGCGTGGAACGATGTTGCTGTGCAAAGGCACCCAGCTTGTCGTACAACTCGGTCCACATCGCGGTGGAGGCGACCGAGCTCAGCTCCTCGGAGGGCACCTCGATCCGGAGGTCCAGGGTCCGGCGCTGGCCCACCTGCACAATGGTGGCGCGTTCCCGGGATGGGTCGGAACCAGTCAGAAAGTCCGCGACAAGCTCAATGGGATTCTGCGTCGCAGAAAGCCCGATGCGCTGTGGCGGCCGACTCAGACCGGTCAGCGCACCGTCCGGAGCCAGTCTATTCTCGCCGCAGACCAGCGCTTCGAGCCGCTCCAGGCTGAGCGCCAGATGAGAGCCGCGCTTGTCGTCCGCCACGGCATGGATCTCGTCCACAATGACCGTGTGTACCCGCCGCAGGTTCTGCCGCGACTTTCCCGCAGTGAGCAGCAGGTAGAGCGACTCCGGCGTGGTGACCAGGATATGCGGCGGATGCTTCAGCATTGCCGCCCGGTCCTTGGTGGGCGTGTCGCCGGTGCGCACGCCGGTGCGGATCTCGGGGCAAAGGTAGCCGCGTGCGAGGGCCAACTCCTGAATCTCGGCCAGGGGACCATCCAAATTCTTCTGGACGTCGTTCGATAGCGCCTTCAGGGGCGAAACGTAGACCACCTGCGTTTGCGGGGCCAGATTTCCTTGCAGTGCCTGCCGCAACAGACCGTCGATGCAAACCAGGAACGCGGCCAGGGTCTTTCCTGAGCCGGTCGGCGCGGAGATCAGCGTCGGCTCGCGGCGGAGAATCGCCGGCCAGCCCGCAAGCTGTGGCTCCGTGGCCGAGCCGAAACGACCGAGAAACCACTCCCGCACCACCGGATGCGCCCAGGATAGTGAATCCTGCGCGAGATGGGTGGGAAGGAGAGCTTCGGCCAGCATGAGCCCATTGTAGAACTTCGCATTCCTTTCGCTTCCACAGCCGGAAGGTAGTCGCGAGCGAAGTTGCGCTCCCTACATGTTTCCTACGCCAATGTCGGCGTTCTTCGCCTCCTCGTCATTCGGATCAAGGTACTTCTCGACGGTCTGCTCCAGCACACCTTTTGCCCGCAGAATGAAGTCGATGGCATCCCGGCCCGCGCCAAATCCTCCGGAGTGCTCGGTTATGTAATGGGCCATGGCCTTCACTTCGGGCCGTGCATTTGCAACGGCAATCGCAAAGCCCACCTTGCGCATCACCGGCAGATCAATGATGTCGTCTCCGGCATAAGCAACCTCGTCCAAAGTGCAGTTCTCGTCCTTGACGATTTGCTCAAGGGCCTGCACCTTATAGTGCTGCCCCTGATACACATGATCGACTCGAAGATCGCGTGAACGGATGCGAACTGCCTGAGACTCCCGCTTGGTCACCCAGCCGATCTTCAGGCCAGCCACATGCGCCAAAGCCGTTCCCATGCCGTCGTGGGCAGAAAAGCCCTTCACCTCAACGGCTTTGCCGTCCGGCGACGGCATCACGATGATGGATCCGTCGGTCAGAACACCGTCGACATCGAACAGTAGAACTTTGACACGACGGGCTCGATCTTCTGCGCTCAGAGCTATCTGGTTCGCTGGCATGGAGATCAGCCACACTTACTTTGTTTGAGATAGTCGTCCAGCGTGGAGACGCCCGCACGGCCAAGGAGCTCACCTAACGTGTCCTGGTCACCATACCCGGGGGCGAAGTGCGGCCCGTGTTGCTTCCGAAGTTCTCCCACGGTGGTGTGCGGTGAAGGCTGATCGTTCTGCAGCGTTGCTGAGCTTGACATCCCGGGTCTCCTCGTTTTCGTTTGCGGCTATCGTTCGCGAACCGCTCGGTTTCCTGTTTCCTCATTGTGGTCGTCAGCGTGCCGAACCTCTGGCGTCGAGCCAGTGGCTGTCGTGCTCGGATGCGTCTCCTGAACATTCGGCGGTTGGCGACTTGCAGGGATGGCTCCGTCGGTTGTTGCGGTCGTGTTGGGGTACTGCACGGGAACACTCTGATCAGACATGACAAGGTCCTCCCAGAGGAAGATGCCACGAAGCGCCCGGGGGTTTGCAGCGGTTTGCTGCAGCGTTCACCGGACCATTTGCGCCGTCTCCGTCCAGCGGTGAACACGAACCTGAGAGCGATCTGACGCGGAAGGAAAAACAGATCGCCTTTGCCCGATGCTCATCTACTTGCATCGACCACTATGCTGACCGAGGCAGATTCCTGATGGGCGGTGGAGGAACGGGTCCTTACCCGGAGCACGAGAAGGAGCTTCTTCCCGGATCACGATCTACGGTGAAAGATCGTCCGCCAGCCCCTGCCAACACCTTTGATTGAGCCGTGGAAAGTTGATGCTCTTTCTGCTGCCATGCGGCGCGGGTCTCCACGATGTGCTTTGCCAGGGAGTCGAAGTCGTCGCAACTGCCGTGGGCTTGCAGCTGAAGTATTCGGCCGCGCAAAACGCCGTAGAACTGTTTGAGCGACGTCGCGAGAACGGGGTCCTCCAGGTAGCCGGTCCAGCTCTCCAGATGCCCCAGGATGGTGAGCGCCAGACTGGAGTGCCTGCACCGGGCTGCAATATCTTTCCTCTCTACAGCTGCGCCGGCGCGGGACAGTTCGCGCGCCAGCGCATCATAGGCAATGATTAAGAGCCCGATCTGTGTCGCTCCTTCGGCTGCTGCTTGACGATACGCCGAGGCTCCTTGTCTCACTGGCACAATTAGCCTCCAGAGTTCTGGCCCAACTGAGCCTGTAGTTGTTTCATTGTGGTCGGAAGCTGCTGGAGAGCAATCTCAGCTTTGCTGTACATACTGGTCAGGATCGTGCGCTGCGGTGCGATATAGCCACTCTCGTAGTTCGAGACTTCAGTCTGTAGCGCGTTGTACTGCGAGGTCAGGTTCGCCGAATCCAGGACCAGGGCGCCGCCAGCAGGATCGCTGAAGCTTTTCAGCGCCGATGTCGCCATGCTGGCGAACCCATTCAGCGAAGATCCCTGGAAGAAGCTTTGCACCGCAGACGAGTTTGACTGAATGGCCTCGTTCAACGAAGTGCCGTTCACGGCAAGCGTCCCGTCATCGTTCATCGTGATGCCGAGGGATGCGAGTGTCGAAAAGGATGCATTGGTAGGGCTCGTTGAACCGGCGTTGAACTCCGCCATGCTTAACAGCGCGCTCTGAAGAGAACGTACTGTGCCATCACTGCCGAGGGCTCCCTCCGTTTGAGTGCTGGTGCTGTAGTTGAACTGAGAGTTCACCAGAGTCACAGCGCTGTTGTAACTCGTCACAAACTGCCCGATCGCTGAACTGATCTGTGACACGTCAGCGCCGACAGTCAGGGAAACAGGGCTGTTTGCGGTTACACCTGCCAAGTTCAGAGTCACACCCGGGATGGCTCCAGTGACGGTATTGGAGGCGCTGCTAATGGGGACTCCATCAACAGTCAACGACGCATTTCGCGCAACGCTCGCCTGTGTCATGGAGAAGACGGGATCGGAGCTCACGGTCACGGAATTGGCGGCACTGCCGTCGATCTCCAGATGTGCCCCGGAGCTATCCGAGACTACGCTGGCACTCACGCTTAATCCCGCGCTATTGATTTGATTTGCCACATCGGATAAGGAGCTGCCGGCTGCCACATTGATCGTAGCCGTGGACGTACCGTCGCCCACCTGGAAAGTACCAGCGACCAGAGTGGATGAGGTGCTTGCGACAGACGAGGACCGCCAGGATGGCCCAGGCGCATCGTCCTCGCCTACCGTGAAGCCGGCGGCAGTCCCAGTGGCATCGCTCACCATGGCTAACCTGGACCCGTTAGCGTCATTCACGACACTCGCGGTGATCCCAAGTTTGTCCGCGTTGATGGCAATCTCGAGCGCCGAGAGTGAAGAGATGCCATTGGGCCCGAGAGAGAAGTTTGCCTGCGAGCCGTCCTGTTTTGTTATGGACAGTGTGTAGGTACCCAGGGAAGCCGATGCGCTCGGCAATGCAGAGGAGTACCAGGAGCCTTTGCTGGCGAGACTGGTCACGTCCACGGTGTGGGTACCGACCGCCGCCGTGCTGGAGGCGGTTGCCGTTGCAACCGCAGGATCGCTGGAAGTCACCGTCTTGGACGAGAGCGCGCCCTGGAGGTCGTTTAGCGACTCGAGGTCAGCCGACACGCTGCTGAGAGCGGTCTGGATTGAGCTAACGGCCATCATTTGCGACTGCAGGGTGGCTTGTTGCGCCTGCCACTGTCGCTCAGGAGCTTGCGCCGCGTAGATCGCCGCGTTGACCGCGGCAGTGACGTCGATCCCCACGGAGGTGGCACCGGTAGCTGCCGCCAGCAGCGAACTGAGATCCGTGCTTTGGCTGCTTGAGGAAGAAGTGGCTGATGAAAGCAGAGAATTTACGGAGGAAACGGAACCCATTCGTTACGACCTTACTCCTCGTGAGAGAGGCTACCGGAGGAACGCAGGGCCCTGACGAGCCCTGCCGTGATCGAGCGCTATTGCAGGAGTTTCAGAATGTTCTGCTGGGAGGAGTTCGCCTGCTGCAGCGCAGCCATTCCAGTCGATTCCAGAATGTTGTATTGCGTCATGTTCGCAACGGTCGTTGCCACATTTGCGTTGGTCAGGTTGTTGGAGGCGCTGGTCAGATTTTGAATCTGGCTGGTCATCACGTTCGAAGCTGCAGTCAGCCGGTTGATCGACGCGCCGATCGTCCCGCGCTGTGCTGACACGATGTTGATCGCATCGTTGATTGCCGTTAACGCCGTTGAAGATCCCGATGAGGTTGTAAGCGAGGTGGAGCCCAGATTGAGGCCATTTGCTGAGAGCGCGCTGATGGCAGTCTGAATCGTAGTGTTCGCGGCCCCGGTTTGAGTTCCATCGCTGATGAAGGTAATGGTGTTGTTTGGATCAGAAGAGTTCATCGAGCCGACGACAGCATCGTTGCTCGCAACCTGGATCGAGTCGCCTGTGGTTGTGGTTCCGATCTTCAGGTTCCCGTTCGCGCTGAGGCTGGCGGTAGTGCCCGCACTGAGAGTGCCAGCGCCAACTGCGGTTGTGATGGCCGACTGCAAGTCTGAGATCTTGGAGGTCGCACCCGCGGTGAAGCTGAATGTTTGACCCGTCTGCGCGTCCTTAATGGTCGTGACACTGCCCGGCGTCAGCAGAGTGTTTGCCGACAAGCCGCCCTGGGTGGATTCGAACGAGGTCGGCGTGCTGCTGGAAAACACATTCTGTCCGTTGTAGTCGGTCGTCTGGCCGATCTGGTTGATTTCGGAGAGGATCGACTGGTATTCCGTGTCGAGTGCCGTCGCCTGCCCATTCGCTCCTGCAGTCAGGTCTCCGTTGGCCCCTTCGGTGGCCAGGGTCACAGCGCGGTTCAGCAATGTGGACACCTGGGAAAGCGCGCTGTCCGCCGTCTGCAGCATCCCAACGCTGTTGGTCGCGTTCTGAGATGACTGCGTAAGCGCGGCGATGTTCGCCTGCATGCCATCTGCAATGGAGAGTCCAGCAGGGTCGTCTGCACCCGAATTGATGCGCAGTCCGGTCGACAGGTGGGTCAGGGTGCTTTGTAAGTTAGCTTGGGTGGTGGAAAGGGAATTCTCAGCGCTTAGCGCGGACAGGTTGTTTAGAATCGAAATCACGTCTGCAATGCTCCTTGTTCTTCGGTTGAAAGGTGGAGGAGGTCACTACAGTGTGCCTTTCTCCAAGGTCCACTTCCTATATCGGCAAGAAGGAGAAAACCTTTAGGAACAAATTTGCAGCAAATCAGCCGTGAAGATACTGAAGCAGGGATTGCGGCAAAATCTTCGCCGCGGCCGCCAGCACAGCGCTGTTTTGCGTCTCAGCCTGGCTGAGATTCGTCGCCGCAGCGGCTGTGTCTATGTCCATGAGGGATGCTTGTTGTGTTGTAAGAGAGACACTTTCCTGAGACAGGAAAGTGTTCTGCGCATTCAGCTCATTCACCGTGGTACCGTAGGCGGCTCTGATGCTGCTCACGTGGTTGATTGCTGTTGTAAGGGCAGAATCGGCTCCGGCAAGCTCTGACGAGCTTCCTGAACTGATCGCCGAAATCATCTGCTGCAAAGCGCCCATGACATTCCCTGTGGAGCTCATAAAGACCGAATCACCCGGCTGGTTGACACTCACGGACAGAGTGTTTCCTACCTGCGCCTGATTGATTCCGCTGTTTCCTTGATACACAACGCCTGTGGAAGAGGTGGGATCTTCCACGAAGGGTGTTTTGACGTTGGAAGTTCCGGCGAAAAGTGCGGCACCGTTGCTGGTCAGGTTGGCCTGTGACAGGACTTCCGAACGCAGACCCTCCACCTGCTGTGCGAGACTGTCACGTTCAGCAGCGCTTGTAGCGTCTCCGGCTTGGGTGCCGATACCGATGGCTTGGGTGAGCGAGGTTACTACCGAACTCAGGGCAGCATCTGCCATCTGCGTTTGCGAAAGCACCGCATCGGCGCTCCTCGTAAAAGTGTCTACACTGGCCGAGGCGGCCGTGCTTCGGACATTCTGGGCGAAGGCTAAAGGATCGTCAGAGGGTTTCGCCACCCGCTTTCCTGAAGAGAGCTGACTCATCGCGTTTTGTAGTTGCTGTTCGCTTTGCTGGATTGAGGAATTGATCTCGCTATACCGATCAGGATCTACGCGCATCAGGCTGTCACCGTATTCATATTCAGAACTATGGAGAAAAGGCTATTCATTGTGGTGATGACTTCGGCCGCGGCAGAATAAGCCTGTTGGAACCGAAGCAGACTCGTGGTCTCCTCATCAACCGAGACGCCGGATTCGGAGGCCTGTTGCGTGGTCAGTTGCTTGAGGGCTCCGCTGGTAGCGTTCGCGTTGGCGCTCACGGCGGCGCTGGCGGATCCAATCGATTGCGTCAGGCCGGCGTACGTGTCCAGTGGCGTTTGCCCGGAGGGCAACGCCTGTGTCCTGAGCGCCAGAAGATTCGCCAAGTTGCCGCTGCTCCCGGGGGAGCCATCTGAGCTGATTGCGAGGCCGGAGGGGTCGGCGAGGGAAAGGCTCAGTCCCATGGCGACGCTGTTTCCCGCGGCAGGCACGGAGAACATCGGCTGTCCAGCGTTCCCGTTCTGGTCATAACCTTGGCTTTGCACAGTGTTCACCGCAGCAGCAAAGTCGCCAGCAAGGGTATCGAGAACCTGCGACTCCTTCGGAATGCTTTGATCCCGCATGGTGAGAACACCACCCAAGGACCCTCCGCTTACCTGAGCCGTGAGGTCTTCCCCTTGAGCGTCGATTACGTGGGTTTGACCGTCCGGACCCTCGGTCGTGTGCAGCGAGTAGGCAGAGCCCCCGATGACCAGGGGAGATCCATCTCCTATCGAAAGGCTCGGGGTTGATGAGGTGTTTGTGGAGGAGATACCAACAAGCTGGGCAAGCTGAGTGGTTAGCTGGTCGCGTTGGTCAGCAACAGAGCCACCATCCTGCCCAGCGGCCTGCATTGTTGTGAGTTGGTTATCCAAGGTGGCGATCTGAGAGCTGAGTTGATTGATCTGACCAACCGTGCCGCTGATGCTGGCATCGGCGCTGGCCTGAGCGCCCGATAACACCGATGCGGCCTGGTGAAATGCGGACACAAGCTGCGCGGCCGCCGAGAACGCTGTTTGCCTTGTGGCCGCATCATCGGGTGCAGTGGCGAGCGAGGAGAAAGCCGAGAAGAAGTTCGACAGGGATGACCCAAGATCTCCAGCGGGACCGGAAAATGCGCTCTCGATTTGCGACCACGCGGCACTCTGCGCATTCCAGCTGCCCAGATCAGACGTTTTCTGATTGATGCCGATTTGTAGTACCTGGTCTCGTACGCTCGTAAAACCGCCAAAGGAGACTCCGTTCACTTCGCTCTGGCCGGTCCCCACCAGAGCTTCAGCGCTCAGGTCGACGGTCTCGCGGGAGTAGCCCTGCGTATTTGCGTTTGCGAGATTGTTGTTGATAACCGAAAGCGCGCCTGTATCGGCGTTCAGCGCTTGCGAAGCTAGGGAAAGATTTCCGGTAAGGCTATACATGTCAGCTCTTCATGGTGCAGTTGTCTGAAAGCAGCGTGGGACTCGTATACGCTTCACACCGTGTAACTTCGGCACAGGCGATGAAGCTGTCGTGCATGCGCCTCAGCATGCTCGAGCAATAACGAGTAGGTGAGAGTAAGTTCCCTTAGCGAGGCCGTCGCGCTCCTGACGCTCTCTACTGAAGTACGGTCAGTTTCTCTGACCATAGGACTTAACAGTGACTTGAGATGGGAACACAGGGCTTCTTGATCTCTGATACTTTCCTCCAGGACCATTACGTCGTTTTCCGCAATCGCTGTCCTGGCTCGATGGATGGCTGCTTTCAGCTGTGCGAGTTGCTCGAGGTAGACCCTGCACGGAGAAACCTGAGCTTCATTTATTTGGATCGCCCTCTCCGACCCTTCTGGTAGGTTGAGAGCTTCTGTCTCGCGCTCGATGCGATAAGTTCTGCCTGTGGCTGATTCCATTCCATTCCTCCACTGCCTAGGTCCGGGCGATTGTGTTTGCGTGCTTAAAGGGATGGCGCTGACCGATCCGGAAGAGGCTGCCCTGAAGACGGCGCTCCATACTCATTGCCGGTGAGAGCCTTCTCCACAATCTTTGCTATGCCGACCCCACCTTTTTCCGCCAGTCCTGATGCGAGATGCTGGAAGGCAAACCCTTTCATCTGCTCCGCTCCGGCATCCTCCTCCTCATCTCCCCCGGGTACGCTGCCGAAGGCCGTTGCCGAGCCCTGCAACCATTGGCCAAGCAGGATCGCTTCAAATTCCTTCGCTTTGGAGGACAGATCACTTGCTTTGGACGTGGTGCTAGGCAGTTTCGAGGTTGAATGGTGCATTCTTTGCGCGTCAAGAAACGGGACGGATGCTGGACTGTTGATTGAGTAAGGCATCAGATGACCTCAAGATCGGCTTGCAGGCCACCTGCGGACTTCACCGCCTGCAAGATAGAAATAATGTCCCGGCCAGTAGCTCCGATTGCGTGAAGCCCTTTCACGAGTTCTTCGACATCAGCCCCATTGCCTAAACGAATGGAACGGGCCTCTTTGTCCTGGACAGACAGCTGTGTGTTGGCGACTGTGGTCGGTGGAGCGCCGGAGCCTGGATCAGGCATCACAGGAGTAAGCACTGTATCCACCTGGATCTGCAACCCGCCGTGCAGGATGGAAACGGGAGATAACAGTACGTCGCCACCTAGCACTACCGTTCCAGTGCGCTCGTTCAGAACGACTCGCGCAGGCGCCTGAACGACGACGGAAAGGCCCTGGACCCGCGAGATCAGGAGGGGCACGGACGCCATCCCGGACGAGGTGGTATCAACATCGATGTGACGGCTGTCCCGGGCAGACGCGATGACCCGCCCGAAGTCCTTGTTGATCGCCTCCGCTATGTCTCGAGCTGTGGAGAAGTCAGCCTGCCGCAGCAACAGCGAGACGGTTCGGAAAGTTCCAAGATCCACTTTGACGTCGCGTTCCACGATCGCGCCGTCCGGTACGCGGGCCACCGTGGGATAGTTGACCGCGCGAAGTTGTCCAAGCTGCCCTTCCGAGTAGCCTCCGGTCGTAAGTGGGCCCTGAGCTTCAGCGTAGACTTGGCCATCGGTGCCATGCAGGGCCGTTAAAAGCAGTACCCCGCCCTCCAGACTCTTCGCATCTCCAACGGAGGAGACGGTGATGTCGGTCTTCATCCCGGCTTCAGGAAAAGGCGGCAGCTCTGCGGTGACCATCACCGCTGCTACGTTCTTCACAACCGCAGTACCCGCCGGGATCTGAACACCCAAGCGCTGCAGCATGTTCGCAAGGGTCTGGACTGTAAAGTATGTCTGTTGGCGGTCGCCTGTGCCCTGTAAGCCTACGACTAAGCCATACCCGATCAACTGGTTCCCGCGTACACCCTGGATGTCCGTGATGTCCCGAATCCGGGTTGCGTGGGGCAGGGTCGCGAAGGCCAGCGACGAGCAAAGGACGAGATGGGCGTAGACCATCGTGCGGCATATGTACCGGAGCCGGAGCAACCTACCACGTGACTCCATACATGCTCGGTAAAGATGAGACAGAGCGGCATTTGAGTGTTTCGAAGTAAGCGTCATTAAAAGTTAAAGAGCCACATGACCGCGCGGGCAATCGGGTTGGGAGGCCGGGTGTTATCCGAGATGATGCCTTTGCCCTTTAGTTCCACCTCCAGTTGTCCTAATGAGGTGGACGCGATGGCATTGGTTGGAGCGATGTCGCCGGGGCGGGCAATGCCGCGGATGATGACTTCTTCATGCTGGTGGTTCATATCGATCTGCTGGTGCGCTTCCACGACCATGTTTCCGTTGGGAAGCACCGCGATCACCTCTCCCGTCAGGGAAGTGTTAAACGTGGTGTTCGAGCTCGTTTGACCCTGACCTTTCAGCGAACTGGAGGAGTTGGCAGCAAGGAGAGGATTCGTGTTGGCTGTCGAGATGCCCCCGAAAAGTCCAGTGATGGCGGAGTTTGTGGCGAAGGCTCGGGAGTTATCGATGTTACCGCTCTGCGCGGCGGTGGTCTGGACCGAGACTAAGACGGTAAGGAGATCGTGAAGTGAACGCGCCTTATAATCTACGGGAGCATCCGTGAGGGGGCCGTTCGGGGTCCAAAGACTGCCGGTCGTCGAAGCTGGTGCCCTTTCCTGCCACGTTGCTGCAACCTTCGCAAGGTAGTCCGTTCGCAACTGTTGCGACGTCTTCTTCTCACGTTTGGCAGCCGAAGCCTGCAACGAAACAAGGAACAGTAACGAAGCGACACAGACAAGGTGCTGCACAGAGAGCTTTCGGGTGTGAGCGACGGTGTTCACGGGAGAACTCCTCGTACCACGGCCGCACTAACGACGAAGGCGCGGAAGGTTTGTTTGTGGTCCAGACTGCTGACACGCACCTCCGCCCCGACTGTGCCAGTGTCGATCGTCACAACGGGTATCGAAATACGCATGCGCTCGTCCTCAAGAAGCATCTGAACCTGCGCCCCTGCCCTTAAGACAGCCCTGTTCGGCGCGTTGCGTGTCTCAGGCCCGGGCAAGGTGGGGCGCAGGGATGCCAGGGTGACCAAGTCGGTCTCGTGTCCCTTTCCTGCGGTGTCCACGAAAAACGGCTGACATTCCGCAACCCGTTCACATGAAATCCGAAGGCGCAGTCCTCCATCGCTCAGCAGTTCGGCTCCGGCAATCTGAAGTGAGGGCTGATTTGAGTTTGCTGTCAGATTCTGAGGCATCTGCAGATGCACCATGTCCACCGGGACTCCTGCTCTCTGCAAGGCCCTGATGACGGCAGCTGCAGTGAGCGGAAAGCGCCCGGGTTGCTCTTGGCCGGCAGCGAGACGTGCGGCGCACAGTGCGACGACGGCGATCAGGACTCGAGCAACGGATTTGGTGAAGCACTGCATTGGTTTTGTCCGGGTATGTCTACTGCGCAAGTTGATTGAGTTGCTGCAGCATTTCATCCGCAGCCTTCACGACACGTGAGTTCGACTCGTATGAACGCTGCGCAACGATCATCTCTACGAACTGCTCGACCACACTGACGTTCGATTGTTCAACTGTGTTTTGCTGCAATGTTCCAAGACCATCCGTGCTGCCCGGGGTGCCCACGATCGCATCCCCCGAGCCGGCTGTGGGCAGATAGATGTTATTCCCCACGCTGTTCAGTCCGCCCGGATTGGCGAACAGCGCGGTTTGAATCGTTCCCACCTTGGAGGCTTGCGTCTGATTCGGCAGCGTGACGCTGACTGTGCCATCGCTGCCGATGCTGATGGCTGTTGCGTTGCTCGGAACCGTAATTCCGGGTTGCAGAGGATTTCCGTCAGGAGTGACTATGTTGCCCTGAGCGTCCAGCTGAAATGACCCTGCACGGGTGTATCCCGTCTTTCCGTTCGGAAGCTGTATCTGAAAGAAACCGGCCCCCGTGATGGCAACGTCCAGCGGATTTCCTGTTTGGGTTAGGTTTCCCTGGGTCTGAAGAATCTCGGTGGAACCTGGTCTGACGCCAAGACCAATCTGCATACCGCTGGCCACGGTGGTTTGCTGCGTTGCGGCAGCCCCGGGCATCACTTCGCTTTGGTAGAGCAGATCTGTGAACTGCATTCGGCGCTGCTGGAAGCCGCTTGTACTGGAGTTTGCAAGATTGTTGGCGATGTTATCAAGGTTCAGTTGTTGGGCGTTCATGCCGCTTGCCGCGGTATAAAGGGCGCGAATCATAACAGTTCCTTTGCCTTAAGCTTTCGGAAGTTCCTGGGCTGCCGTCTTATCCATCTCCGAATCGAGCAAGGAAAGGACACGGCGCATTGTTTCTGCGGAGCGCTGGGCGGAGATCAGTTCCACCACGCCGCTGACGGAGCTGACATTTGAGTTTTCCAGAGCACCCTGACGTATCTCTGTGTTCGGCGCCGGTTGTTCGCTGCCTGGGGGAGCGGTATAGTATCCGCTTCCTCGGCTATCCGGAACGGTGCCGGGGCTGAACGTGACGACTTTGAGCTTGCCGACGATTGCTCCATCCGAAGCAATGGTCCCATCGTCGCTGATCGTGACCGCCCCCTTGCTGAGCACGATCGGTCCGCTCTCCCCGAGAACCGGATCACCGGCAGCAGTCGTGAGCTGCCCTTTGGGTGAGACCTGAAGGTTGCCATCGCGGCTATATGCCGGACCGTGTGAAGTCTGTACCTTGAAATATCCGGGACCCACAAGCGCGATATCCAGAGGGTTGTCGGTTTTGACGAGCGCCCCCTGCGTCGAATCCAACTCCGTCCCCGAAAGAACACCGTAGCTGTTGGTGGTCCGGTTCAGATTGGAGATCGTGCCATGACGCGCTGCCTCGGCGAGTACGCTCCCGAAGACGTTCTTCTGGCCTTTGAATCCGGCACTTCCCGCATTGGCCAGGTTGGAGGCTATCGTGTCGAGTTGTTCTGTTCGCGCCATAAGCCCCGCGCAGGCTGCATAGAGTCCGCTGTCCATGTTTCCTCGACGAAGAACAGAGCAAACGAGTGGCCAAAGATGTCGCCCGCGGAAACCAGTTTGCGGCTCCGTTCTACAGCGAAGGTGGGACGTACCTGGCCAGGTATCCTTTCTGTAGCACCTTTTCTCTCATAAAGCCTTAAGAAGCAGAGCCGCGCGCACACCGCTGCGGGTCTACGCGGCTTGGAATCCCGCACGTGTGCCGGTTCCCTCAACCACTTCGAGGACCCGCAAGCCATAGTTGCCCTCCACGATGACCACCTCACCCCTGGCGACCACTCGCGCGCCAAGCATGAGCTCGACCGGTTCTTCGACTTGACGATCCAGCTCGACGAGGGATCCCGTGCTCAGGGCCAGCACCTCTCGGAGCGTCATTTGGCGTTGGCCGAACCTGAGCGTGACCGCTAACGGGACATCGATCACTCGATCGAGGCGTTCCCGATCCTTTGGCGGCCGCGCGGAACTTGCCTCCGCCGAGAGTGCGCCAGTGGCCATAGCGAGCCTTTCCAAAGATGCCCCGAGTGCAGGGTCAAGGGCGATCCAGACCACTGCTTCCTCTGTTCCCTCGGCAGATTGGATTCGAAGTTCCGCGATCGGCGGCCGACCTACAGGTCCTGCAATACGCGGAGGGTGAACAACCACGGCGCCAAAAACAGGCTCAAGTGCCCGAATCAGAGCTTCCCGTGAAGCGCTCAGAAGTTCCAACCACTTCGCTTCGTTGTCTGGGGCTTCCAGGTCGGCGGCCGCTCCCGCGAGCGGAGGCGCTCCTTCACCACTTAGACAAAGATGCACCTCTCCGGAGAGGTTACCCTCAAACCGAAGGGCCACGACAGTCGCGTCACAGGACTGCGGAAAGTGCTTTGCCTCTGAAGGAATGACCGTGCGTACCGTCCAGGGTCGTCCTCCTTTGGAAACAGGCGCTGCTTCGCTTACGGCCTGACCCATCGCGTGGGCGAAGTGCTCATGAACATTGGCCAAGAAGGTCTTGTCCGTTCTATGCACGGTATCTAGCTCATTCATCCCTCAAACTCCAGATCTCGAAATGGTTTTGTGAGTTGCGCCGCCTTTCGGTTGCCCTTACGAACCGGCGTCACCTCGAAGAACGGGTAGCTTCCGATGCGCAGTTGCACCGGAGTTTCGACGGGTACGTCGAGGTTCACGATGCTTCCGGGCCGCATCGCGATAAGTTCGCCCACCGAGATGGCAAGCAGTGGCAGTTCTGCGGAGAGCGCCATCGCGCAATCAAGCACCCGGTCACGCAAGGGACGCGTCGGCTTCATGTCCTCTGGGATACGCTGTGTGTTCTCGTTCTGGCTGGACCGGATCAATGCATTGCAGAAGGCCATGGGAAGAACGATGCGGATGCCTGCATTCGTTCCGCCCAGGGCTACCTGGAAGTGCAAAGAGAGTACGCGCTCTTCGGCCAGAAAGATCTGGCCTGCAAGGGCAGGCCGGAGCGATGGGGAAGGCGTTACGCTCACATCGCACCCCTTCCAGGCGCGCTCAAGCTGGACGCCGATCAATTCCGTTACGCTTCTGATGAGTTCCTCGTCGATGTCAGTGAGCTCACGCGTGATCTCCGTGGGTTCGCCCGAACCACCCAGCAGCAAATCCAGGAGCGGAAAGAGCAGCGCATGGTCGAACTTCACGATGATCCGACTCTGTGCGGGAAGCAACGTGTAGGGCACAAGGTAAGCGCCGGAACTCAGAGAGTCTACGAAGTCTCGCGCGCCTACTTGCTCCACTCCGGCGAGTTTCACCTCGAGCGGTGAGCCCAGAAACAGATCGAGGGCATGGGAAAGATTCCGCGCAAACGCTTCGTGCATCGTGCGAAGATGCCGTTTGCTCTCATTGGAGAGGCGGCCGGCGGAGCGGAAGTTGCACGGCACGATCTCTGGCTCGGCCGACTCCTCAGCCTCTGCAGGGCGCTGCTGTTGCGGGATGGGAGGCATTGCGTGAAGGTCTCCTGAACGGTACGGGTGAAGGCAGGTTAACGAACCACTCCGAGGGTGCGGACGGGTGTGATGGGCGGAATCTCACTCGGGGAGATCACCACGACTTTTGGCAAAAAGGGTTCAAGGAGCCTGCGTAGATAGAAGCGCCCCGGAGAAGAGCAGAGCAGGACGGGCGGGGCTCCTTCTATGTCTTCCCCGAAGTTCGATCGCAGGCTGTCGAGTACACGGCGGGCAACGGAGACCTGCAGAGCGCTGGAAGAGATCTGCCCGGGCAAAAGATTGCCTGCACGTGCACATTCTTCCTCGATCCCGGTGTCCAGCGTTACCACCTTCAGTTCCCCGCCATCGGTCAGCAGGGGAGAGACCAAGGACCGACTGAGGCACTGGCGCGCAGCTTCCACCAGAGCCACAGGATGCTTATTGCCGGCTGCAGCTTCAATGAGCGCTTCCAGGATCGAGCCTAGATCGCGGATGGAAACATGTTCCCGCAAGAGTTGCTGAAGCACCTTTTGCAGTTCTCCCAGGGTCAGCAACTTCGGAATCAGCTCTTCCACGAGCTTTGGGTGGGAATCGTTCAGCCGGTCCACCAAACGTTTTGTTTCACTACGCGAGAGGAGCTCGTGGGCGTGCTGCTTGATTAGCTCCGAAAGATGGGCGACCAGCACTGAGACGGGCTCCACGACGGTGCATCCCTTGGCAATGGCCAACGCCTGATGCTGTGGTTGGATCCACTTCGCCGCTACTTGAAAC
Organism: uncultured Acidobacteriaceae bacterium; assembly: GCA_964252405.1. GTDB lineage: Bacteria > Acidobacteriota > Terriglobia > Terriglobales > Acidobacteriaceae > Granulicella. The sequence goes on from CAXUNH010000003.1 coordinate 26,831, forward strand.
GCAGGCTCCTGCGTGTCCACACCGGGAACGTCAACGGGACCCGGTGTGGCACTCACGGCCAACAAGCAACCGCGGCGCAACTCCCACCGAGCAATTTCCGCGCCTCGCAGATGCACAACGTATTCACCCTCCCGAAGACCGATATTGTCGGTGATGTGGATGGACGGCACCAAGAAGCCGAGTTGCTGGGCGAGCTTCTTGCGCAACGAACGGATTCGGTTCAGCAGCTGCCCACCCTGTTTTTCGTCCACGATGGGCACCAGCCCTGTACCAATTTCCAGCATCAGATCGTCCAGCTTGAAGACGGCATCCATGCTCTCGTTCGCAGCGGGCGCTGTTCCTTTTGCCGTGCCTGTGGCGCTGACCATGTCTTCACCTTTCCGGTCTGCGGGCTGCCGCATTCGGTGGGCCCCATACATCAGGCCACCGCCTAAAGCGAAGAACGCGAGCTTGGGCAGCCCTGGGATCAGACCGAAGGCACACAACACACCGCCTGCGATCCAGAGCAACATCGGCTGGCGGATGAGTTGGCTCTGCACATCCGCGCTCAGCGTCTTCTTGGAGGCAGAGCGCGTCACCACAATGCCGCCGGCCACGGAAACCAGCAGCGAGGGGAGGATGGATACCAGTCCGTCACCGACGGTGAGAATGGTATACGTCTTGAGCGCCTCTTCCAGTGGCACGCCCTGCTGAAAGACGCCAATCAGGATACCCGCGATGATGTTGATTGCAAGAATGAGGATGGTCGCCAGCGAGTCGCGCTGACTGAAACGGGCAGCGCCGTCCATGGCACCGCAGAACTCCGCTTCCTGCGCGATCGACTCTCGACGGGCCCGGGCCTGCTCTTCATTGATGAGCCCTGCATTGAGGTCGGCGTCAATCGCCATCTGCTTGCCGGGGAGGGCGTCCAGCGTAAACCTTGCTGTAACTTCTGCAGTTCTCACTGCGCCGTGGCTGATGACCAGGAACTGGATGGCAACCAACGCGAGGAAAAGGACAAAGCCTACAATGTAGTTTCCGCCGACAACGAATTGACCAAAAGCCTCGATCACGGCCCCGGCCGCGCCTGAGCCTTCGTTACCGTGCAACAGGATCCGGCGCGTACTGGCCAGGTCCAATGACAAACGCATCAGCGTAAGGAGCAGGATCAAGCTGGGAAACACGGAAAACTGCACGGGCCGAAGGACTTGGATGGCAGTGAGGAGAACCAGAATCGAGGCAGCAATGCTTAAGGTGAGCAGGAGGTCGAGCACAAAGCTGGGCATCGGCACCAGCATGACAAACAACATCGTGACCGCTGCAACCGGTACGAACCAGTCTCCGCAGTTCCTTAAGACTTTACTCAACAGCGTGCTATTCATTACGGATTCACTCTCTCCCCGGCCGCATTTCTGGCTCGGCGCTGTCGATCCTGCTCCCGAAGCTCGGCCTGTACGCGGAAGACCACTACAAGTACCTCCGCCACCGCCTGGTAGAGCTGCCCGGGAATGCAGTCTCCCACTTCCACGCTCTTGTACAGAGCCTGTGCGAGCGGCTTGTTTTCCATCACAGCGATGCCGTGTTCACGGGCAATCTCTTTGATCTGTTGTGCCAGCAGGTCACGGCCCTTGGCCACCACTTCTGGGGCGCTCATTGACGGCTCATACTTTAGCGCCACCGCGTAATGCGTAGGATTGGTGACGACGATCGTTGCGGTCGCCGTGGCCTGCAGCGAGCGGCGCTTTCTCATCGTGCGCTGGATGCGCCGGATCTGGCGTTTGGTGTGCGGATTACCGTCGGTTTGCTTGTGCTCCTGCTTGAGTTCTTCCCGACTCATCCGTAGCTGGTTCTCTGTTTGGCGCCACACGAGTGCGTAATCCACCGCCGCCCACGCCAGCAGAACTAGACCAGACCTCCAGGCGAACGAGAGAACGATCGCGGTGACAACGTGTTCCAACGATGGAAGGTCCACCTCGGAGGCTCTGGCCAACTCCGTCCATTGGTCCCGAAAGGAGTGCACCCCAACGACGACAATGGCCGAGAGCGGAACGATGGTTTTACCCAGGCTGCTTAGGGTGCTCAGCGAGAAGATCTGCTTGACGCGATTGGTCGGATTAAGCCTGGTGAACTTAGGCTGCAGCGCGGCAGGCGCCACGTTCAGACCGCCTTGTGCAAGCCCGGCCCCCAACGAAAGAAGCAGGGCAACCATCAGCGCGGGAGCGATCCAGCGCAGGACCTCCAGTGCCGTCCAAAAGAACAGCGGGCCCGTTGCGCTGAGGTGGTCATCGCTCGCAGCCCCGAGAAGGCTGACGTAAAAGCTTCGCCAGTGCGCTCCCATGTCCTTAGCCATCAGCAGGACCACACTGCCTGCGCCGGCGAGTGCAAGCAGATTGGGTAGTTCCCGCGACCGAGCAACCTGCCCCTGTTCCCTTGCCTTCTTGCGCCGTTGCGGGGTTGCTTTTTCTGTTTGATTGGCCTCAGCCATCCCTCAGCGCGCCTCCATCAACAACCTGTCTGAAAGCTGCATAGAATGCAGGAAAAAGCGATCCAACATAGCCGGCCAATACTTCAGCGCGGCAAACAAAACGGCTAGGCCCAGCAGCGTCTTCAGGGGCGGCCCCAAGAGCATGAGGGGTGCCTGTGGCGACGCTTTTCCGATCAAGCCAAGGGCAACATCTGCGAGAAACGTGGCGGACAACACCGGCGCCGCCAGTTGTATCCCCAGAGCGAAGATCTCTCCACCTGCACGTACCGCTGTCATAGTGAACAAGCCGGAAATGTGTACAGAGCCGGGAGGCACTGTCGCGAAGCTTCGCCCTACAGCACGCAGGATCCAAAGATGTACGTTCAAACGCAGAAAGATCAGCATCGCGACGGTTTGATGGAATTGCGCCATCACCGTGGATTCCACTTGCGTCTGAGGGTCGAGAATGTTGATTAAGGAAAACCCCATCTGCGTGCTTAGAACCTGACCTGCCATCTGTACGCCGTCGAAGACCAGGTTCGCCGCGATGCCCAGAGCCGCCCCGGTAATTAGCTCGGTCACAACGAGCGTGGGCCATGCACTCAGTTGGAGGGCGCTTAGGGGCACAGCGAGGACGGGATAGAACAGCGCGCTCCCAGCAATCACCAAACCAGCCTTCACGCGCGGGGGCACAGCAGCGCTCCCGAAGAACGGTGCAAAGAGCATCAGCCCCGAGAGCCGCACGGAGATCGCGAGGAACGGGATGATGGCCTGTAGCAACGGGAGGCGTGTCACTGCAGCACACCCCGAAAGTCCGAAAACAAATGGACTGTGTACAAGGCAAGATGGCGCCACATCCAGGGCATCAGCAGGAACAGAGTGACTCCCGTAGCGAGCAACCGGGGCACAGCCGACAGCGTTTGGTCCTGCAGGGACGTCAACACCTGGACGATGTTCACGACGAAACTCACGACGAGAACGAGCGCGAGCACCGGGGCAATCAAAGTGGCGACCTCAAGCAACATGAGGCGGCCAAGGGTGACAATCTGGTCGGCATTCATCCGTTGAAGCTCCGTACCAGCGCGCCAATCAGCAGGTGCCACCCGTCGACCATGAGAAAGAGCAGCAGCTTCAGCGGCGTTGAAATGACGACTGGCGGCAACTGCATCATGCCGACCGAAGTTGTAATCGAGGCGACCACCATGTCGACAACGAGAAACGGAAGGAACAGCACTGCGCCGATCTGGAAGCCGGCCTTCAGTTCCGAGACGATGTAAGCCGGAAGTAGTACCCGCATGGAGAGGTCTTGTATGTTGTGTGGACGAGGTTCCTTTGCCATTTCAAGGAACATGGCCGCGTCCTTTTCGCGCACAAAGTGGATCATGAAGTTGCGCAGGGGATCCTCGCTGCGCCTGACCGCTTGCCCGATGGTGATCTGGCCCCCCTGCAGCGGGATAAAAGCGTCCTCGTAGATCTTGTTTCCGACCGGCTGCATGATGAAAAAGGTCAGGATCAACGTGAGGCCGATTAGGGTTTGATTCGACGGCGTGGTCTGCAGGCCCAGCGCTTGACGGAGGAAGTGAAAAACGACAAGCAAACGCGCGAAGGGTGTAACACAGATCAGGAGGGAGGGAATCAATGTAAGCAGGGTCAGTAAGCCAACAATCGACCATGGAACAGAACTTCCGCCCAGACCTGAGATACGAAGCTCTCCCGGCGTAACGAGTGAAGTTGCCGGAAAGCTGACAACGGCCTGTGCGGGCAGCCTCGGTGCGGCTTGATCCTTTGCTCCGGCTGGTGTCGGGGATGCTGGGGTGGGCTCTCCTGGCCTAAGCTTCGAGGAAATCTGATTCCCAACCTGGCTTCCTCTTAAGCCTCGTTGACCTCCGACCGTGGATGGGAGCGGGGCTGGAAGTGGCGGAAACGTATTTGTATTCGTGGCCGGCTTCAGGGCTGTGGGAGCTGTTGGAGGCAAGTTGGTGGTGGCGGATGCCCCTGCGGACTCCTGAGGAGCCGCCTGTCTTGCCTTGGGGCTCGAAGCCGAGGGTTGCGCAAGGCTAAAGATAACGGGCTGCGCTCTGCGCGATCTCGCAAAGGCGGACGGCGAAGTACAAGCGCAAAGTGCAAGCAGAAAGAAGCTTCCAAAGCGAGTTCCTAGTGCAACGACGGTCATCCAATGTGCTCCTGCAGCGTGGCATGGAGCGCAGTCTCGAAACATGGCGAGGATGGCGGGTCAGGCTCGAGCTGCTTCAAAAGGGAGACGCCGGCACTTCCTCCACCGATCAAGAACGAGGAGCCGTCCACTTCAAGGATCGCGACGAATCTCTTCTCCCCCAGCGAAACCGTTTCGGTTAAGCGAAGACGCTTTGCCTGCCGCTTCAGCAACACCGGAGTCCACATGATTCGCAGCCACCGCCGTACCATGCTGGCCGTGTTCGAGCCGGGGTGTAGGTCGTCTATATGACAAGGCCCGCCCTCGACAGGCGTTGTATCTTCGAGCATTTCGGGGCAGACCGGAGCTTTCAAGAAGGGACCGGAAATCACTAGGCCATCCCCAGGATCCGAACGGCCAGCCGTTCGCCCACGACATCCAATTCCACAAGGCCAACCATCTGTCCGTTCACGTTCAGGACCAGGTCCTCGTTCTGTTGCGCGGAAGTGCGGACGATGCTGCCCGAGTGGAGATGGATCAGGTCGCCCACCTTGAAGTCCACCGCCGGAACTTCAAGGACGAGGGTGCAGGGCATCTCATAGGCTCGCGCAAGCGGGTCTGTTGTCGCCCTTCCCTTTGCAGGCAGAACGGCAGGCAGCTCGCCTGATGGTGTCTCAAAGCTGGTCATCGTTTCTTCCTCTCCACGGCTTCCGAAAGTCTTCGTTTCCACAAAGCAACTGATCTTCTATCGATTGGGGATATGGAAGGCACGAAGAGTGCCACAACTCGTTCTCTACCTCCTTCGTGGCAGAAGTAGCTCTCTGTCCTTAGGGAAAGAGGGAACTTGAACAACCGAGACTTCGCAGGTAGCGAGACCGGCTTTGAATCTAGTCATTTTCATGAGAGTTCTATGAGAAGCGTCCGGTGCTCTCGAGGAGAGGCACGGACACCGCTAGCGGCCGTGCCATCCCTGTATCTACAACTAAGCCTTCATCTGAATGGTGTCTTGTTCCACTTGATCGAAGGCTGTGATGGCCTTCGCGTTCGCCTCATAGGATCGCTGGGCGACGATCAGATCAGAGAGTTCGGTGGCTACATCGACATTGCTCTGCTCCACGCTAGCTCCCTCAATTGTGCCCAGTCCTCCGGTCCCCGCAGTTCCAATGACCGGCTGGCCGGAGGCCGCGGTAGGTGCGTAGCGATTCGTGCCACCCAAAGCGAGACCCTCTGGATTCGCAAAGCTGGCCACGGCGATCTGACCGATGGCACGTTCCTGGCCGTTCGTGAAGGTCGCCTGGACTGTTCCGTCCTGCAGGACGCTGAAGGAGGAAAGTGTCCCAGCGGCATACCCATTCTGACTCTGGGTACTTGTGCTGCTTGCGCTTGCTGCTTGCGTTAAGAGCGAACCCGAACTCGAGTTGCTTAACTGCCAGGAGGGGTTCATGGCGGCCGCGCCATCTGAGAACGGACCAATCGGAAATGTGATGGGAGCAGAAGGCGAGAGGAGGGCACCCGAGGAACTGAACGAAAGTGTCCCAGAGACCACCGAGGTAGACGTACCCGTTCCTCCTTGCAGATCGCTCGACGGCACGGTGACGTTGTAGCTCCATGTGTTCGTTCCGGTTTTCGTGTAATTCACCGAGAGCAAATGGGCCTGGCCGAGCGAATCGTAGATATTGATCGGTGTGGGCGAGTAGGTGTCTCCAACAGCGGTCGAGGCATCCAGGTTCGTCGTGAACGAGAAGCTCGATGTGGGAGTGGCCGTCGTGGTCGTTCCGGTGCCCACATTGATAGGCTGCAAACTGGCGTTCGTGGACACCACGCCGCCCACGGTCGGGTATCCCATAACGAGGTCGCCGCTTGGCGTTGCCAGCTGCCCGTTGACGTTGGTCGTGAAGTCACCCGACCTGGTATAGCTGAGCGCACCTGCCTGATTGCTTGTAACAAAAAATCCCGATCCGTTGAGAGCCATGTTGGAGCTGATCCCCGTGGAACTTACCGGACCGTTGGTCAGATCAGTCGACATGGCCTCAACGCGGGTGCCAAAGCCAACCTGGATTGGATTCGCATTGCCGCTGCTTCCCAGGTTTTGATAGAAGACGTCCGAGAAAACTGTACTCTGTGCTTTGTAGCCGTCGGTGTTCATGTTGGCCAGATTGTTGGAGATGGCCTGGAGCGCGGTGGAGCTTGCGTTCAGACCGGAAAGGGGCGTGGAAAAAAGTGACACGAATACACTCCGATGTAGAGGTTAAGAAGCTTGAAGACTTGACAACTGCGCGGATGAATTGACAGCCGTCGTGGACACGTCGGGCAGCCCGGGCTGGTGACCTACGGATGGGGAGAGGGAATGCCGGGCTGCGCTGATGGCACAGTTTGGCTGCTGAACTGATTGGTGAGCAGCTGGTTAATGCTCGCGACCTGATCCAGTTGGTTGAGAGAGATCATCTGCCCGACCATTTCAGTGCTATCCATGGGTTGGGTTGGGTCTTGATTCTGCAACTCCTGGGCGAGCAGACTCATGAAAGTGGCGCCGAGAGAATCAACGGAATTCGCCGAAGCCTTGTTGGCCGTGCTGCCCGTCGCGCCCGACGTGCTCTGGCTGTCTGTGATACGCGGCTTTGCTGATAGGAGCCCATGGAGAGGCCCGGTTGTGCTTTGCAATGAGTTGATACCAGAAACTGCGGACATGCTTTCTCCTTTGGTGAGTCAGATACGGACGTCGATGCGCTGACTGTCCGATGTACCGGAAGCTCGCGAGGTCGGGTTTGCCGAAGCAGCCTCTGTTGCCGCTGTGTCGGCGGCTGAAAACAATGACTGTTTCAAGACTGGGTAGTGATCGCTTTTCGGTTCACCTTCACGAGAATTTCCAGACAGCGACCCACTTCCAGAGCGTGTGTCTATCGAGACTGAGGCGTGCAATCCGTGATCGCGGTCGAGGCGCTGCTCCAGCTCGCGCACATGGGTCAGGAGCGTTGCGCCAAGCTGGGTATTGTCCAGCGTGATCTGGGTGGAAACACTCCCCTTTCCCAAGGTCGAGTGAACGCTGACCTGACCAAAGTCCTCGGATCGAAGATCCACACGCATCTCCGACTCTGTGAGCTTCTGCGTTAGCCGGGCACTACTGATGTTCGTGAGCGCAGGTGAGGGTCTCTCAGTCTGTTCCCCCCTGGCAGGATCCTCGGTACGGGGCGCTCCCGTCTCAGACCCACCTAATTTCGGGATACCCTGCGCCGTTAGCAGGACATGCTGCTTCGACATGGCGGCAACGTCGGTTTGAAGATTGGAGCTGCTTAACGGCAGCAAGGTGAATGATGTCTGTCCCTCTAACTCGGCTTGATCCGGGCCGCTCTTCGTTTTCGGAGTGAAAGCCGATGCGAAGATGCTTGAAACTTCCCTATCCGTGCCCCATGCCATCGCGTACTTTTCCGCAGAGATATAGGTGGAGGTTGACGAGCCAGGTTCAATTGTCTTGATGGAGGGCGCTGCGCTTCGGTCCATCTGGGAGTGCGCTGTCAGTGCCTGTCCTGGCGAGGTGGCAACGTTGCTGGACTGCCGTCGGTCGCTTGAGTCCATCGCCTCCGGCTCGTCTACCTCCACTTCATGGATCCGAGACTGCGCGCTCGAAGTGCATTCTTGACTCGGGAGCTTCACACCGCCTGTCATCATCGCTCGAGTTCCTCTGCCCTTTGCGGCAGGAATGCCTGAAGCAACTGCAGTTGTGCCGAGCGCAGCATGCCGAGGTAAGTCTTGGGGAGCAGGCGGTGCTGCGTTGTCCCTCACGCGAGCCAACTCCGTCATGCCGGAATGCCCAGTGTCGTTTGGCGCTCGTTGCTCCTCGCTTCTGATGGGCACCTGCACCCCAGGCACGCCTCCCGCGAGTCGGGGTGGCTGCTCGCCGCTTGTTGCAGAGACGTCCTCGGTACCCGCCTGGAGCTCCTGCGGGTCCGGCACATCCTGGTCCTGGGAGGTCACCACGGGTATGGTGGCCGGATCGCCCGTACGCGACGCGAACGGAGCTCCTGGGGCGGCTTGCGGTTGTAAGGGACCGGTTTCATCCGGTAATTGGTCCGACGAGATCGCCCGCAAAGAGATTGCGGCCTGAAGGTAAGGCACCCTTGCACGGCCATCCCCGTCCCCTACCCCTGAGCCAGCCGATTCGTCGCTCGAAAGATCGATGCGCGGCCGTACCTTTCTGGACTTCGCAGCTTTCAGGGATGTGCCGGGAAACGGGCTATTCGCTTCCACTTGCCCCGTTCGACAGGAAGCAGGCGTAGCTCGTTCCAAAGGAGCGAGCGGGACGGGTGAAACCGTTTGCTCTTCCGCCGTGTCCAGGACGCCCTTGAATGGCACGGTCGCGCCCAGGGCTGGGGTTCTAGAAGCTTCGGTATGTCCCGTGGCGATGACGCCGCTCGGCACTGACACATGCATACCCGAGTCGTAGCAAGGCTTGTGCCAAAGCGCGGTTCGGAATACAAGGCTCGTAAAAAATCGTCAGGGCTGGCCCCCGAAATGCTCTATTTTGCTACAGGGTCGCCCTTCATAAGTGAATCAGTACCAGCCTCGGGGACGCCTATTTTCGCTTCCGCCTCGCTACGAACAGGTCCCCGATCACTTTTTGTTCGCGGAGTTTCTCATGGTTCTCCCATTCTCTTCGATGCTGGTTGCCGAGTTGTGTCAGAGTCTCGCGATCGGAGCGGACACGTAGGTAATCCTGCATCTGCGCGAGTCGCTTTGTTTCCAAGACCTGAAGCTTCGCGTGCATCTCTGCTTCGGCGTTGCGCAGTTCTTTCCAACGAGCATCCGACGACAGCAGATCGGCCCCAAGGCGCACTGTGTCGGCCTGCCCCAGCCGCCCTTCGGCTTGCCGCGTTAATTCGTCGGCTAACCGCCGCAACACCTGCCGAACATCGGACAATGCCGCATTTGTCTGAGCAAGCGTGCGCTCCTCTGCTCTCTCCCTTTGCTCTCGAAGGGCTAACAACACGGCAAGGCGAAAGTTTCGTGCCATAGTCACGAAGGAAGGCTCAACAGCTTGTGCTCAGTATCTGAGAAGCTGCTGAGATCACGCGCATCCTGGCGAAGAAAAGCGAGCAGGGCTGGCATGATTTCCAGCGCGCGGTCAAGCACAGCATCCGTACCCTTCTGGTATGCACCGATGCGCACAAGATCGTCGGATCGAGTGTAGGCGCTGAGCAATGCCCGCAGACTACGCGCCTTTTCGATATGCTCTTGCGTTGTAATTGAGCTTGTCAAACGGCTGAGACTATCGAGCACGGCGATCGGCGGGTAGTGCCCTCCGTTTGCGAGATCGCGATCAAGGACAATGTGCCCATCCAACAGAGAGCGAACGGTATCGACCACGGGATCCTGTTGATCATCGCCTTCCATCAAAACGGTATAAAAGGCAGTGATGCTTCCTCGCTGAAACCGGCCGGCGCGCTCTACGAGGCAAGCCAACTTATTCAGCACGGATGGCGTGTAGCCTTTCACGGTGGGGGGCTCGCCCGCGGCAAGCCCGATCTCCCGCTGTGCCATAGCAAAGCGGGTCAAGGAATCGACGACAAGAAGCACGTCTTTGCCTTGGTCGGCAAAACCTTCTGCCAACGCTGTCGCAGCCAGGGGGGCACGAAGGCGGAGCAGTGGTGGCTCATTTGAGGTCGAAACGACCAGTACGGCACGCCGCAGTCCCTCATCGCCAAGCACCTCGAGGAACTCGCCAACTTCCCGGCCCCGCTCGCCTACGAGAGCGAGCACGACGACGTCGGCGGCCGTGCCCTGCGCCATCATGCTGAGAAGTGTGCTCTTTCCCACGCCACTTCCTCCAAAGATCCCAAGACGCTGACCGCGGCCGCAAGGGACGAAGGCGTCCAGGGCACGAACTCCGCAACCCAGTGGGTCCCGGATGGGCACACGGCTGAGTGGTTTCGGCGCCTGCCCGTACACGGATCTCCGCTCTTTTGCCCGGCACGGGCCCAAGCCATCCAAGGGTCGGCCATTTGCGTCGATCACGCGACCGATCAGGTCATTGCCGAAGAAGACTGAGGGGCGGACGCCTGTGGCCATCACAGTGTCCCCCAGACGGACACCTACCGGATCCTCCGTCATCATGGACAGTAACCTCCGCCCTCGGAACCCAACGATTTCTCCAAGGAAGGTTTGCCCACTCTGCGCCTGGATCTCGCACTCTTCTCCTATGGAGGCAGGCGGCCCTTCCGACTCCACCAGGTTCCCTGTGACCTCCGAGACATGCCCCCGCCATCGCAGGACGGACATGGCGGCAAGCTCCGCGTTTAGATCTGAAAACACCGTATTCATGGGGTGACCTCAGGCCGTCGAGCCAACAGGTCACAAAAGCTCTGCTCGATTCCTTTTAATTGCTCTTCGATGCCGCAACTCACCAGCCCACGATCCGTCTCAAGAACGCAATCACCCGGCGGGAGGCTTGGGTCAGCGATCAGCTCGTAGCGATACACTGCGGACCCCTCCTCGTGGCTACGTGACCAACCATGCACCTGTTCGGGCGACAGCCTAACGCGCACCTTCTCGTCTGCCCCAACGCGATCAAGTGCGATCCTTACCAAACCGTGCAACAACGTGGCATCCAGCGCGGCTTCCCGCTGCAGGATTTTCCGTGCAACAGCGAGGGCAAGTTGAACAACGTCACTTTCCACCTGGCGGAAGTAGCGGGAGCGTTGGGTCGAGAAAGACTCGAGCACCGCCGCCAGTTGCGCGTTCCTCTGCATGTCGCGTTGCTGAGCTTCCGCAGCCCAACGTTGCTGTGCCTCAACAACAGCATGATGCACCCGGTCCGCGACCTCTGCTTCGTTGACGCCGGGGGAAGAAGCGGGGGGCACGACTTCCCTTCCGGCTGTCTCCTCGGACGCCGGAATCGGGACTAGACCCATCTCCCTGTACGTCCAAGACTCCACACCGGCTGTTGCGAGGCTAGACAAAGGCATCTCCTTCGTCATTACGCAGCGACATCTTCCCTTCCTCTTCGAGCTTGCGAGCTAAAGCTACGATCTCTGTGTGTGCCTTAATCACGTCTTTGCCGCGCACCGGACCTAGAGCTTCCATATCCTCCTTCAGCATCTCCACCGCACGCGAAGACATCACTCCATAGAAGCGATCGCGCAGTTCCGGCTGAGCTCCTTTCAAAGCCACGGCCAAAACCTTGCGATCGATGGCTGAGGCAAGTTCCCGCAGTTGTGGACTATCGACCCGGCCGAAGTCTTCGAACGTGAACATCTGCTCCCTAATGCTCATGGCCAACTTCGCGTCCCGGTTCTCGATGTTTTCAAGGATCTCCCTCGACGTCTCTCCGTCAACGCTGTTCATCAGAGCGGCAACGTTCTGAAATCCGGAGTACGTCCGCTTGTTCGTTTCACCCGCGGAACGCAGACGACGGTAGACAGCCGATGAAATCCGCTCCGCGATGGCAGGTGAGAACTGGCGAAGGTTCGCGAGGCGGCGTACTGACTCCGCCCGTGTACTGCGGGGCAGGTGCGTGAGGAGAGCGGCAGCTTGCTTAGGCTCCAGATGTCCGAGCACCAAGGCAACCGTCTGCGGGTGTTCTGCTTCGAGCAGGCGTGCAAGCTGCTTCGGATCGACGCTTTGCAGCGACTCTGAACGGCCGGACCCGATCTCGTCGACGCGAACAAGTTGGTGCTGCAGCGACTTCGCACCGTTTTCGCCGAACGCTTTGACCAGAAGGCGATTCGCGGTAGCTTGGCCCCCTTCGGCAAGATACTCGCGCGCTTGCGTAAGATCGCGGTACTCTTTGATGACCTGCAGAGAAACGTGAGGCGGCACCAGACCCAGAGTCAGGATCTCTTTGGCGATCCGTTGGAGGTCCTGCTCCGGTAGATTGCGAAAGATCGCTGCCGCCGCGTCGTCCCCCAGTATGGTGAGCAGGACGGCGGCCTTTTGCGTTCCGCTCAGTTGAGCGACATTGGTAATCTGACTCACGTTGGATCCTCTTGGAGCCATGTTTGCAATGTCCGTGTCATCACCGCCGGCTCTGTCTGAACCAGTTCACTAAGTTCGCGCCTTAACTTCGCAGCCTCCGGATCGCTTTCGAGCGCTGCGGCATGTTGTGGTGAGGCCAACTCGGTCCGTGCGGCACCATGGTCCGGGAGACCCTGCAACGGAGAACTTGTGGCTAGCTCCTTGAGGGAAGTTGTGAATTGCTTTTGTACGGGTCTTAGGAGCAGCGCCCACATAAGTAGAAACAACAACAACATGGCGGCGTACCGAATCGGTGTCGCAAACTCTGAACTCACCGTGCGGACGCGGTCCATCAGCGTCGGTTCCACCGCACTGGTGCTTGGGTCGTCAAAGGACATGTTCTGCACCGTGACTAGGTCCCCGCGTTCCTTGTCTGCCCCGAGAACGCCGCGAGCTAGCTCGGCGACCTGTTCCAGCTGCGCGGGGGTGCGTTTGTGAGGAACGGTGATCCAGCTCCCTTTCACCTGCTTGCGTTCCAGGACGTCGTTGACAAGGATGGCCGCTGTGATGCGGCGGATGCGGCCCGCAGGGGAAACGGTGTGCACAACCGTTTTGTTCACGCCATAGGTGGCGTTTTCTGTAGAGGAGTTCTCCGAACTTGCGTCGGGCACGCTGGCTTGCGTCGTCGCCGCCGCGGTGGGCAGATTGGCCGCGGTTCCGGCTATCCCGCCGGCCACGGATCCTGAACCGGTTTGTTCGCTGGACTTCTGCGAGTTTAGGACAGCGCTGACGGCCGGATCATACTTGTCCTGGTTCTCCTCCGTGCTGCTCAGGTCGTACTCCACGTTCACGCTGGCGCGCAAATTGTCGGCGCCCACGGCCGGTCCGAGGGTGGCTACCAATCTCCTCGACAGCTCGGCTTCGAGTTCACGGCCTTCCAGGGAGCCACCTTTCGCGCCCAATGATTCGTTCGAATCAGCGTCGATGATCGTAACATCGCGGGGAGTGAGGGAATCCACTGCCCCTGCGACCAGGCGCGTCACCGCACTGATTTGGTCCGGCGAGAGTGCACCGCGCTTCATGCGCAACGTTACGGAAGCCTTTCCACTGCGTTCGCGATCCAGAAACACCGATGGACTGGGCAGCACCAGGTGTACACGCGCGCTCTTCACACCATCCAGCGTCTGAATGGTGCGTTCCAGTTCTCCTTCCAGGGCGCGTTGGTAGTTCACCTTCTCATCAAATTCGGTTTGACCCCAGGAACTTTTATCAAACAGTTCGAAGCCCATGCGTCCGCTGTGGGGGGCACCTTCGGAAGCGATCTCCATGCGAGCAGCATCGATCTGATCCGCGGGGACGTTGATGCCTTTGCCGTCCGGAGTGATCTGAGTCGGGATCTTCTTGACTGCAAGCTGGGCGGAGAGCGCCTGCACATCGGCGGGTTCCAGACCGGTCATCAACGGCTTGTACTCCGGCGTGCCCAGGAGCTTCACCATGGAGCCGAGAGCCACCAGAGTGAACACGACGCCTGCCACGGCGACAAGCCGTTGTCGTGGCCTGAGCCGGGTCCAGACCTGCTGTAGTTGGGTCAACGTCAATTGCATTGCGGGTCAGCCTAGAACTGCATTTTTTCGATGTCCTGGTAGGCGCTCACAACTTTATTGCGCACCTGCATCATCAGTTGAAACGCGATATCTGCTTTCTCCACCGACACCATGACGTTGCTGACGTCCGTGTTTGGGGCGCCTTGCAGAAGGTTGCTGATCTGCGTATCTGCTCCGGCCTGGAGCTTATCCACACTGTTGAGCGCTGAACCGAAAGCCTCATGAAAGCCGCCGCTTGAGCTACTTTCAGGCGCGGCCGTGGGCCCGCTTGCGAAGGGAAGAGGCGCAATGCCGGCCCCAATACCGTTGATCATCCTGAACTATCCTTAACTCTTCAAAATGTCGATCGACTGCTGAAGGATTTGCTTGCTTGCGCTGGCAGCGGATGCATTGAGCTGATACGCGCGAACCGAACCCATCAGGTCCACCATCTCCTGGACAGGATTGATGTTCGGGAATGACACATACCCGTCCTTGTCGGCATCCGGGTGTCCCGGATCGAAACGCCGGATCGGCGCCGCCGGATCTTCCACCACCTGGGTAAGCCGAACACCCCCGGCCGGAAAGCGCGATGCTGTTGATGCCTGCTGCAGCACACCCCGGAACGGTGAGCCATTGGTCGACAGCACGACCTCTCTCCGGCGGAAGGGTACCTTGCCCCCGGCCGTATGTGTCGCATCCACATTGGCGAGATTGGTCGCGGCGACTTCAGAGCGTTGCCGCTCCGTGGCGAGTGCAGATGCACTGATGTTCAGAGCGTCAAAGATGCTCATGAAGCACCTCCACCGTTGATCGCCGTGAGCAGCTGGTGAAACCGGGATTTCAGGAGCTGCGTTCCCATCTGATACTGGAGCTGGCTTTGCGAGAGAAGCAATGATTCGCGGTCCAAATCGACATTGTTCCCATCGGGGCGTTCCAAGAGGTTCGGGACTTTATGAACCGCGGCTTGGATCGGCCACGATTCGGGCTTGTCCGCCGCGTGCGCCAACGCTTGCTGGAAGTCGACGTCCTGAGTACGGTACCCCGGGGTGTCAATGTTCGCCATGTTCCCGGCGATGACCGTCTCGCGCCGGTTCGTCACCGATAAAAAGCTTTCGAGTTGCGAAATTATGTTCGACGACACGTAGACCTCTTGCCTTACGAAAATCGAGCAGCCTCACCTTCGGAGCTCGCTCCCCTGCTTTATGGGAAGTAGATGAGAACTGCGGAGCATCACTCCCTATCCGGGCAATCGGCTCTCCATGTCTCAACAACTTGGCGGGAAAGTTGTAGGTTCAGAACCCGGTAAACGTCTGAGTGGAGCGTGAAGAGCGTCGCGCCATCGGTCGCCTTCGATCACAGCGTGATATCTTCCGGCAAAATCTCATTTCTTCCTTCTGCAAACAGGCACGCACGCTCCAGAACATTTCGAAGTTCACGAATGTTGCCTGGCCACAGGTGAGACAGCAATGGATCCAGAGCGTGCTCACTCAAGCGGAGACCTGGGGAGAAGGTCGCGAGAAACCGCTGCATCAGAGGAATCAAATCCTCCCTTCGCTCACGAAGAGGTGGCAAGTGGATGGGAAAGATGGCGAGGCGGTAGAAGAGGTCCTCCCGAAACTGGTTGGTACTGATGCGGTGCTTGAGGTCGGCGTTGGTGGCTGCGATGATGCGGCAGTCGACTCTCAAGGTCTCGGTCTCCCCGATGCGTTGTATCTCCCTTTGTTCCAGGAACCGCAGGAGCTTGCTCTGTAACGGGTAGGGCATGTCCCCAATCTCATCGAGAAACAATGTGCCGCCGTGAGCGGCTTGGATCCTGCCGACGCGCGACTGTGCCGCGCCTGTAAATGAACCCTTGGCGTACCCGAAGAGTTCCGATTCCAGCAACGACTCCGGGATTGCCGCGCAGTTGATCACGACAAAGGGCTGCCTGGCGCGGTTGCCGCTGGCATGGATCCCACGGGCGATAAGATCCTTGCCGGTGCCGCTCTCGCCTTGGACCAGCACGGTGGTGTCGTGGCGTGCGGCCAGACGAGCAGCCCGGAACACTCGCTGCATAGCCGGTGTGCTCCCAATCATGTTTTGCCACCCCGATTGCGCCGACTCTCCGCTTTCTGCCTGGAAGCTGCTACGAGTGCGCTGGAACTGCGACGTGACGCGGCCTCCTGGAGGAGACGACAGGGCCGGCGCGCTGCCCTTTTCCAATGAGGAACTCATGAGAATGATCTGCGTGTGCGGGTGCTGGGAGCGAACGATCGCCTGAAATTCGACCGTGTCGAGATCGGGCAGTTTCGGATCCAGCAACATGACCTCACTGCCTTCTTCCAACAGGCGCTCGAGGGCGTCCGATCCACTTCGCGCCTCCCGAACCTTCCAGCGGGGATCTTGAAGCTGGTCTCGCAAGCCGCGCCGTGATTCGTCGTCAGGGCCCACCAGAAGAAAGCTGAGATGCTGATCCACTTCGATACGGCCCAGAAGTGCCTCACCTACAGTTTTGCTGTGCAATACGTTATGGCTCAAGCCTGGAATCCTTGTGGTTCTCGTGTGCGCCGAGGGGACGGGCCCTTTAGTTTTCGCTCACTACGTATCCGACGCCGCGGATTGTGTGAATCAGTTTTGGCAAGCCCGGCAGATCCACTTTGTCGCGCACATACTTCATGTACACGTCGACGATGTTGCTGGACATTTCGTCTTTGTTGCCCCAGATGTTTTGGAGCAGAGCCGACCGGGGTACAGGAGTACGCGGCGTCCGCATGAGGTACTCCAGCAGGGCGAACTCGCGTTGCGTAAGATCGAGTCGCTTGCCGCCGCGCTCCACGCGCATCCCGTCCCGGTCCAGCAGCAAATCTGAGCACCGGCTGCAACCCGAGGCGGTGTCGCGAGTGCGTCGCAACAGTGCTCGGACGCGCGCTACGAGTTCGATGCATGAGAACGGTTTGGTGAGGCAATCATCCGCACCGCTTTGGAGTGCCAGTGCAGCGCTTTCCGAGCGGCTGCGACCTGTAAGAACGAGAACAGGGAGCTTTGGATAAAAGGGCCGGAGCTGCTGCAGAACGGTGATCCCATCCATGTTCGGAAGATTGAGATCCAGCAGGACCAGATCCGGTCCGGCACTCAGGGCCTCCAGAACGACCGCACCATCATGGGCGCTCTCGACCTGAAAACCTTCCGCATGCAAGAAGCGCTCGAGGAATCGTGAGAGCACCTCATCGTCTTCCACTACAAGAACGCGGCCGCTGCCCTTGTGCTTTGAAACCTTCCCGGCCTGTATGCGCTCCGGACTAACGATGACCCCGCCGTCACTCGGCAGCTCAAAACTCAAAGTACCCTCCGGAGATGATTCTCGGCGACCGGTGCCCCGATCCTAGCACAGCAAACTTGCTTGTTCCTGCCCCAAAAAGGGCCATGATTGAATCGACTCCGTTACACCAAAGAGGGAGTTCGCTTCGGCCACAAACCGGCTTATCTTTCCAGGACATAGAACTCTGCAGGAGACCTTCGTTTGTCTGAAGTACACAGCTTCTCGTACCGGGGTCCGCGACTCGCGTTGGAGCTGCCCGTAACGTTTCAAACTCAAACAGTCCAACTGGCAGGCCGCACAAAGAACGTAAGCGATTTGGGAGTTCTCGTCTGTCTTGACGGACTCTTGCCGGTCCACACGCGTGGAACCCTGCGGATAGACTTCGGCGCGGGTCGTCTCGAACTGGAAGCCATCGTGGCCTACACGGAGCTCTTTCATTTCGGTCTGCGATTCTGTTTCCCCTCTGACACCGAGCGCGATTTCTGTCGAACGCTTGTAAGGATGCTCTCGAAGAGGATGAACCGAAACTGACGGTGCGACGGTCGCGGAGGATGAGAACATCCCTTCGCATCGCGCGATTTCCCGTCTGCTCTTTGTTACTCCGCAACGGCCCTCTGAGCTAGCTCCTCTTGTTTCTGCCTTGGACCCCCCGGACCATCCCTGGAACCCGCCTCTTTGTCCCCGGGCACGAAGTTCTTCGGTGTGCCCCCAGCGTCTGCCTCAACGATCAGCGTCACGCGCCGATTGGCCGAGTCTGTTGGGTGCGTGGGATCTCTGAGTTGCTGATCTGCAAAGCCGCGAACCTGTGCGATCTGGCCAGGGCGCAGGCCGTTCGACTGCATAAGACGGCGCGCTGCATTGGCGCGATCCGAGGAGAGTTCCCAGTTCGTGTAGTCGCCGCCCTTGCTGTACGGGAGAGCGTCCGTGTGGCCTTCGACGGAGATCCTGTTCGGGACTTTGCCGAGTTCCCGTGAAGCAATCGCGAGAAATTGTGCCAGTGCGGGCGTGGGCGTTGCGCTTCCCAGTTCGAAAAACGTGCCGCCCGGATCTTCAAGCAGCTCGATGTGCAGGCCGTCAGGGAGAGCGGTGATCTCGATCTGCTTGCTGAGCTTCTCGAAATGAGGCAACTGCCTGGCCGCCTGCTGCAAACGCTTCTTCAACGAATCCATGTCCTGAAGCCGCAATGGAAGTTCGTGTCCCGTTCCCATGCTGCTGCTTCCCGCGAGTTTCGCCGTTCCCTTGGGATCCTGAAAGTAGGCTGCAACGGATTGCTTGACGTTGTCGTTGCTGCTGATCAGCCAGAGCACGATAAAGAGGGACATCATCGCTGTGACGAAGTCCGCATACGCAACCTTCCACGCGCCTCCATGGTGACCCGCATGGTGGGCCCGCTTCTTCGTGATAACGATGACTTCCGTTGCTTCCGCCATGATTCGCTCTCTTACGTTGTAGTCGCCGCGTCGGGGCCTTTGTCTCGGCAGGCGCGCTCAAGTACGTTGAACTTCGGCCGTACGTGTTCGGGGATGGCGCGGCGTCCCATCTCAACGGCCAGGATGGGTGACGTGCCTTTCATGAAGGCCATCAGCGTGACCCGCAGTACGTGGTAGAAGGCGTGTTGCTCTTCAACGCCCTTTGTCATGTTGGCCGCGACCGGCCCCACCACGCCGTAGCACAATAAAATGCCCAGGAACGTTCCTACCAGCGCGGCCGCGACTTTGTGACCGATTTCCGCAGGGGGACCGCCGAGCGCGCCCATGGTCACGACAATGCCAAGCACTGCGGCGACGATTCCCAGACCAGGCAGCGCATCTGCCATCGAGGTGAGAGCCTGGGTGGGCTGCATCGAGGTGTGGTGATGCACCTCCAGGTCCAGTTCCATCATCTGGTCGACATCGAAGGGCTTGACCCCGCCCGTGACCGCCATCCGCAGGGTATCGCACACAAACGCCGTAACATGGTGATCGCTTAGAAAGGCGGGGTATTTGGAGAAGATCGGACTCTTTTCCGGCTCTTCAACGTCGGCCTCAACGGCGACCATGCCCTCTTTACGCGCCTTGGTGAAGATGTCGAAGAGCATTTTTAGGCTTTCGACGTAACGCTTCTCGGTTACACCAGGCCCCTTCAGCACAGCGATCGCGCCGCCAAGGACTCCCTTGATGACGTGCAGAGGATTCGCGGCCAGCAGCGTCCCAAGCGCCGCTCCCGCGATGGTGAGGAACTCAGCCGGCTGCACAAGAACCGGGAGCTTCCCCTTTTCCATCAGGAACCCGCCCAGAACGGAGCCAAGAACTACAAGAATGCCGACGACTGAAAACATGGATGCCCGACCCGTGGAATGACGTTCTTTTCCCTTATCGGCAGCCAAATCAAAAGCTTTAGGCGTTCTCACATTTTGCGATCTTGTTTCCCTCGCACAGGGCACGCGATGGTGGTCCGTGCGAGGGATCAAGCGGTTTCAGAGGCTCCGCCTCCTGCCGAAGATCAGGTACAGGAGCAAAAGAACGAGAATCAGGTCGATCCCGCCGCCGCCGTAGTAGCCCCAGCCGGGACCCGCGTAGTAGCCGCCGCCGCCAAACAAGAGGATCAGGAGAATGAGCAGAAGTATCATGCGGCGGAGTCTAGCACCGCCAATCGAAATGGTCCATAAAGATGTTGCTCTTCAAGCGGGTAAAGGTCTCGATAACGAGAGCAGACTCGAGGACGAGGCCGGTGAGCCATTTCGGGACGGATGAAGTGCGCCCCACAGCTCGCGCGGCAATGAACTCCGTAGGCCTTTTTCATGGTTGTTGCCCCAGGCTTCAAAAGCGCGGTGCGGCGGAACTTGAACATCATGAATGGGTTGGTCTGCGCCTGCTCGCTCGTAACCTAAAGCGCAAGGGAGATTACTGGACAAGTAGGTACCAGGATCTCTTGAGTGTGAGCCGCCGTTCGTCTCGCGGCGCAGCCAAAGCGACGCATCCTCACCCGTGGTGCAGGATCCCGCTAAGCAGCACGGTAAAGCCGTTCCAGGCGATCTGGACTCCAATGCAGATGAGGATGAAGGCGATGATGCGCAGAATGCCGTGGATCGTCGTAGGGGCGACAGCCGCCTTGATGCGTGGGGCATACGCGTAGCACAGATACACCAGCGCACTCAGCACAAGCACCGCAAGGAACAAGCCGAGGTGGCCCAGAACGTTTGGCGTGATCCTGCCGGAGGAGAAGCGGGCGCTCAGCGTCAGCATCACGACCAGCGTCCCCGGACCGGAGGTGACCGGGAACGTGAACGGATAGAACGCTTTCTGCTGCAGAGAGCGGAGCGTCTGTTCGGGGTCAATGGTGCTGGCGCCTTGCTTGTCGCGCGTGGTGTTGCTGTCGGAATCCTTCTCGTTCAGGACGGACCAGCCGATCGAGGCGATGACGATGCCGCCTGAAACTTGCACGATCGGCAGGGAGATGCCGAAGAAGTTCAGGATCGCGGAACCGAGCAACTCCATGACCGCAAGGAAGGCGATGTTGTTGAGGGCGACCTTGCGCGCGAGCTTCCGGTACACCTGGGGCGGCGCCTCCCCGACCAGCCCCATGAGGACCAGCGAAGAGCCGAGCGGGTTGATCAGCGGCAGAAGCGCGGTGAAGCAGATGATGAAGGCGTTCCAGAGCAGCAACCGGTGTCTCCAGCCCGTTTAGATGATCGGGAGCAGTGAAGGTCTCCAAGCATTGGGGGCGATGCAGCCGTCCCGCCTCGGACGTCGGCGCAGTGCGCGGGCGAGAGGCGAGCCGATCCGCGAACGAACCGCAAAGGGTGTCACTAACCGTGAACGTTGAGGAGCAGCATCGCCGTTTTTGCTGGAACGGCGTTCGCCTCGGTGTTGGCCTGCGGTTCGCTGAGCGTTACCTCACGGCTATCCAGGGAAGGCGCGGTGAGGATCAGGGCGGGGCTGAACCCGGCGAGGTCCAGCGGCACGGCGTGATCCGGGTCCTTGTTGATGATGGCGATCTGTAGTTGTCCGGTGGGCAGTTTGGCGGCGTACGCGGTGGCGTTTGCCGGTCCGGGGTCGAAGTCGAGGGGAATCATCGTGGCGCCGGCGAACCGGCCCGCAAACTGGAGACCGCGGAAGTCCGGCTCCGGCACATAGCTTCCATTCATGTCGGCAATGGGCGTGTAGAAGGGACGCGGATGCGGGGCTTCACCGGGCTTCAGCAGCGCTTCTCCGGGCATGCGGCTGCCCAGCGAATTGCCGACCGCCTTGCCGCCGCCGCCGTGCAGGTTGATCCCGGCGTAGCCGAACGCTGCCAGCGAAAGGGCGTAGTCCGCGGCCCAGAGCGCAGCGGCGAGCACGTCGGAGACGTTGGGCTTTCCGCCCTGATAGCAGGTATTGCCCTCCGACATGCGGTACACGCAGGAGAGCAATTCGGCCGCTTCGCGCGTGGTGGCAGCCACCCTGGCGACCTTGGGGTCGGTCTTCAGGATGCGCGGGATGCTGACCTCCGGATTTGCCGGAGGCCCGCCGAAGTAGTAGTGGTGGGTGACCGCCGCCACGTTGGGGCGGCTTGGCTGGCCATTCGGCTGCGCCGTGCCGGCGGGCGCCATCGCGCTGAGGCGCTGCGCGATCCGGGAACTCCACTCTGGGTCGCCGGCGGTGTCCGGCAGCCCGAAACGGGCCTGCGGCACGCGCGCTCGGATGCCGTTGGCCATTAGGAGCCAGTCATCCAGGTAACGGTCTACGTTCCATGTAGCCTTGTCGCGGAAGCGATGCTGGAACAGATCCGGCTCGTTCCCAAGCTGGAAGTATTCGAGCTTTGCGCCCAGCGTGGCAAACACAAAAGCAGCCTCTTCCGCACCGCGCTCCGGCGTGTTCGTGGCGAGGTTGATGCCGTACAGGCAGGTCCAGCCCGTGGCGTCCAAAAAGGCGCGCAGGTTCTTCACGGCTTCCGGCGTGACGGGGTAGGCGAGCTGCTGAAACGGTTTGGTGCCGGGCTCCACGGACACGACCACATTGGGAGGCAACGGCGGCTGCGTGCTGGCGGCCGTCGGCTTCCACCAACCCACGTCAGAGGTGTTGCCCCCGAGGCGAAGGACGCCGTTGGACGTAAGTTCGCGGAAACGGGCGATCAGGCCGGTGTTGCCGGCGGAGAAGAAGCTCGGATCCGCGAGCTGCTCGATCTCATAGCTCAGGCCGATAAAGCTGGCGGGCACCTGCGGGCCGTTGCGCTCGGGATGCAGCTTCAATGGGGCAGCACTGGGTGTGGCCTGGGCAAGGCTCCGCAGCGGGCCGGAGGTGAGGGCGGCAGCAGCGGCAGAGGACTTGAGGAAGCGGCGGCGGTCGAGCAGGCTCATGCAGTGCAAGGGTATGCCGCGAGGGCTTTGCCTGTCACCCGGAGTCCGCAGCGAAAAAGGGGAACTAAAGCAGCGCGGGCAAGACGGCCGTGGCAGGGCCGAGCAGGATCTCGTCGAAGGCCTCGGCGTTCAGGGGCGCTTCTGGACCGACATACACCGTGCGAATCCCGCGCTGGCGAGCGATGTGGACAAACGCTGCCGCCGGGTAGACCGCGCCGGAGGTGCCTATCACGAGCAGCACCGTCGCACGCTCCAGCTC
>CAXUNH010000004.1:0-49265 GCA_964252405.1 uncultured Acidobacteriaceae bacterium
TTCCCGGAATGGGCAGGATCACCGGCGACCGGTGCAACAGCCACGCCAGCGAGATCTGCGCTACGGTCGCCCCGTGCTTGTGCGCAAACTGGTCCAGCTTCCCGCCAGGCTGCGCCAGCTTGCCCGCCGCCACCGGAAACCACGGAATAAACCCGATGTTCTCTTTCTCGCAGTACTGCAACACCTCTTCGCTCTTGCGCGTCGTGATGTTGTATTCGTTTTGCACGCTCACCACGTCGATGAACTTCCGCACCTGCTCGATCTCCTTCACCGAGACCTCGCTCAGCCCGAAGAACCGGATCTTGCCCTGCCGCTGCAGCCGCTTGATCGGCGCCAGCGACTCCTCGACCGGCACCTTCGGATCGATCCGGTGCAACTGCCATAGGTCGATCTTGTCCGTCTTCAAATGGCGCAGGCTCAGCTCCACCTCCTGCTCCAGATACTCAGGACGACCCACCGGCAACCACTTGTTCGGCCCCGTCCGCACCAGACCACCCTTGGTTGCCACCACAAGCCCCTGCTTGAACGGCGCCAAAGCCTCTCCGATCAGGATCTCGCTGACATCCGGCCCGTAACTATCGGCCGTGTCGATGAAGTCCACGCCCAGCTCCACGGCGCGGCGCAGCACCTGCTTGGCCTTCTCACGATCCTTCGGCTCACCCCAAATACCCTCGCCCGTTAGGCGCATCGCCCCAAAACCCAGGCGGTGAATCTGGAGCTCTCCACCCAGCTTGAAGGTGGGACTGACTGCAGTTGCGTTCGGCATAGCGGAATCTCCTCACGCGTTGGATGTCCGAAACCGGCCTGCGAGATTCATGGCTGAAAGCCGGGAAGCCTCGCAGGCTTAGCGTGGCTCCGAGGTAAACGTCGAAGCAGGCAAACCCTCCGCGTTGAAAAGGTTGCTGTCCATCACACTCATCCAGCCGTAGCGGACATACACCGGCGCCGGCACAGCAGGGGCGCTGACGACCACGGTCTGCCCTTCCACGCGCGCCTGTGCCGGGAGGAATTTGCCCTCCGCTCCGGCAACCTCGAAGCCCGTTGCGGGACCGCCACGGAAGCTCAGGCCATCCGCGTGGTCGAACCAGACACGCATGGCCGTGCTGCCGTCCGGTTGCAACTCGCGCGTCGCCTCCCGGAACAGCGGAGAGGCATAGGGAATGCGCTCGCCATACACCAGCGCGCGGGCCGGGAGAGCCAGGCGTTGCGCGACCGTCTGCTTGTCGGGCGGATGCACATTGTCGGCCAGACCGATGTCGAGCGTGACGGCCATTGCAGTGTTCGCTACGGCCAGCGTGCGGCGCTGCGCGTCGCGCACCCGGCCCCAGTCCTCACCCGGCGAGTTGAAAGACGAGATCTGCACGTACAGAAACGGAAGATCGCCCTGCGCAAAGTGCATGCGCCAATCGCCGATCAGCGAGGAGAACAGGGTGTAGTAAAAAGGCGCACGGTCGTGTCCGGAGTTAGTCTCCCCCTGGTACCAGAGAAAGCCCTTCACCGACATGGGCGTGAACGGCGCGATCATCCCGTTGTACAACTCCGCCGGCGCCCACGAGCTTTGGTACGGATGCCAGGTGTGCGAGGGCACCGGTTTGCCTGCCGCCAAAGCGGCCGCATCTTCCCGCTTCTCCGCCGCGATGGTGGCGTCTGCATCCGCAAGGCGGGAGGCGAACCGGGCGCGACTGGCGAAGGCCGGGAGAAGATCGGCGTTGGTGCCGAGTGTGTCCATCGACACCCATGCATCGGCCGGCGTACCGCCCCACGTCGAATCGATCAGGCCAACCGCGACCTTCTCTCTCCCTGCGATCTCGCGACCGAAGAAGTAGGCCACCGCCGAGAAATGACGCGCTGTTTCAGGCGTGCACTCCGTCCAGCCGGAAGAAATGTCGTTCTGCGGAAAGTCCGCTGTCTTGTGTTCCACGCGCAGCAGTCGCAGTCTGCTATTGTTCGCGGCGGCGATCTCCTGCTGAGCGTTGTTCACCACAGCGGTCGGCTTGCCCGCCTCGTCGTGAAAGCCTTCGAGCGGCATCTCCATGTTGCTCTGGCCGGACGCAAACCAAACATCCCCCACGAGCAGGTCCGTGAGCGTCTTTTCGCCGCCATCCCCGCTGACGGTCAGCGTGTACGGCCCGCCCGCGGTCTCAGGCGCAAGCCAGAGGCTCCATCTGCCGAGGTCATCCGTGACGGTCGCGACGGTCTGATTGTGGAAGTGAACCGACACCCGAGCCGCGGGCGTCGCCCAACCCCACACATGCATCGGCCGCTCGCGTTGCAGCACCGCGTGGTCCGACAGCATATGCGGCAAGCGCACCTCTGCCGATGCGACGAACGGCAGCGTCAGGGCGAGGAGAAGGATGGAACACTTCAATGGCCGGTCTCCTGGGGAAAGTCCTCAAAGTGGGGCTGCTCCGCAGCGGGCGCAGCAAGATGAGGCAGCAGGCCTGCACCGAGCAGGCCGGCTACCGGGCCAAGCAGCGCGGGACGGATGAACGTACGATCCCGCTCCATCAGCTCGCGCTGTGTGGGCTCCATTAAGCGATACACGACGCTGTTCTCCAGCACCGAGGCAAACATGGCCGGCGCAAACAGTGGCCATGCACTCGCCACGCCGCCGCCTACCACGATCATTGAGGGGTCCAGCGTGCTGATCAGCGTAGCCAGGCCCAGCCCAAGGTACCGTCCCAGTTGCTCGAAGGCGAGTTTGGCAGAGGCGTCGCCCGCCTGGGCCAGCAACGCGACGTCAAGCGGCATAAACGCACCCTGCGTCAGGTCGCGCAGCCCCGCCGAGGCCTCCGGGCTGGTGCCGATCGCCTTTGCGAGCCGAATGAGTCCGTTGGCCGAGGCATAGGCCTCCAGGCAGCCGCGGCTTCCACACCCGCACAGCCACCCGCCCGGCTCCACCACCGTGTGTCCGAGTTCCCCGCCCATGCCGAAGATCCCATGCCACACCTTGCCGTCCAGGATGAGACCGGTGCCGACGCCGGTTCCCAGCGTGATCATGACCATCGTCTCAAGCCCGCTTGCCCGTCCAGCGCCCAGCTTCCACTCCGCGATGGCTGCGGCGTTTGCGTCGGACTCGAGAATCACGGGCAGGCCTGTGGCTTCGGCCAGAGCATCCCGAAGAGGAAACCTCTCCCAGCCGTGCAGATTGGGCAGCAGCCCCAGAACCCCGGTACGGAGATTGATGGGACCGGGACTGCCGATGCCGATCCCGATCAGGTCCGCCGGCGAGCGCAGGCCGTTGCCGGCGGTGAGCGTCCGGATCGCCGCGGCCATCTCCTCCACCGCCGCCTGGGGCCCCGCAGCTACGCGCGTCGGCATGGAGTGCTGAGCAAGGAGGCGCATGCCGCGGTTAAACAAGCCGACGCGGATGCTTGTGCCGCCCAGGTCGATGCCGACTGTAAGTGCTTCTCGGTTAGACATTCCAACTCATCTCGCAAACGTGGTGCGGGCCCGTTTCAGCCGATTGCACCCACGCTCTCGTTGTACAACGTCATGGTTCACCCCGGTCAGCCCTTCCTTCTGCTTCGCTCGCGGGCAGTGTCCGGCGTGCAACCGGCGTTTTCGGCCAAGTGCCGTGAACGATACCATTCCGCTCCCACAAACGTCATCGGCAATCCGGTGTTCCGAGCCCCGAGACTTGGACCATGCCCACGACCGCGTACACTGAACTGCGTTCCCTATGATCCCTTCTGAGCTGGCCTCTTCGAAACAATCTGCCTTCTCCGGCCTGGGCCCAATTACGCTCGATCCCGTGCTTGTGGAGCGCATCTGGGGGGTGGACTCGCTCGCTCCGTGGTACGAAAGCGCGTTGGGGGGCGGTCCTGTCGGCGAAGCCTGGCTGACCGCGGAAGCTTGCAAAGCCATCAGCGGATCCTGGGCGGGGGCAACGCTCGGCGAACTCACCTCCGCCGCTCCGGAGGCGTTGGGCGACCCCGCGCATCAGGGCTTTCCGCTCCTGATCAAGCTGCTCTTCCCGCGGGAAAAACTTTCAGTCCAGGTACACCCGGACGACGCCCAGGCGCAGGCGGGAGGCATGCCGCGCGGCAAAACCGAGTGCTGGTATGTGCTCTCAGCGGAGTCAGGAGCGCAGGTCGCCGTCGGTTTCAAAGAACCCCTCAGCCAGGCAGAGGTGAAGTCCGCGATCGAAGACGGCAGCCTCGAAGGCAAGCTTCGCACCCTTCCCGTAAAGGCCGGCGACATGGTGTTTGTCGATGCCGGGACGGTGCACGCGATCGGGCCCGGCATGGTCGTTCTTGAGACCCAGCAGTACAGCGACACCACCTACAGGCTCTGGGACTATGGCCGGCCACGTGAGTTGCACATTGATGCGGGTACCGCGGTGACGCGCACCGCCACCGCTGCCGGACTCGTCACTCAGGCGGAGATGGACGGCTTTACGCGCCTCCTGTCCTGCGACTACTTCGCCGTGGACCGCTTCCGGCTGCAGGGCGGAGGCGAGACGGACTTGGGAAATCCCGGCAAGCTGCAGATCCTGATCGCGCTGGAGGGCAGTCCGGTTGTGCGCAGCAATGGGGGGAACGAGACCGTTCTGCCCAAGGCCAAAGCGGTGGTCCTGCCAGCGTCTGACGCCAGGTACGCCTTGACAGCTGGTGCGGACGCGGAGGTCATCCGCGTGCTTCAGCCCTGAGCCCTGCTGCCCGTCACCTCGGCGTGCCTGTTCCACCCGCCTTGCGCCAGACCACACGCACCTCCTGACGCCAGCGCTCGTCGAGCGCCAGCAAGGTCCACTCGACGCGCGGGCTCACGTACCGGAGCACGGTCTCTGTCGCAGGGTGGATGTGCAGCGCCGGTGCGACCAGGTACAGCCTCGGCGGCAGCGGCGAAAGCTCGACCTCGCGGAAGTAGCCGTGCCGCTGCAAGTCGTTGAGGGTCGACGGTGCTCCGGTCGCCGGATCCACGGTGGAAGCATGATGATGGCGCACGCGGATCCAGTAGTCCAGGCCTTGCAGCGCAAGTTGCAGGTCATCGGCGGCCTTCAACTCGATCACAGCAAGCCGGCCGTCCTCCGTGACGCCCAGCAGGTCCAGCATGCCCCGGTCCCCGGCCCCCGCAATCGCAGGCACCTGCGAGTACACAAAGCGCGGATCGAACCGTGGAATCAGGCGATCGCCGGACCGGGCAGGGCCTGCGCCGGGCCAACCGCGGATGCCCCAGCGCGACTCCGGCGCGGCTCGGTTTCCACGGGTGTCGGGATCACCGTCATTCGCAAAGTCCTCCGCCCCGGCATGCGCGAGGGCCGGCGAGGGGGCCAGCGAACGCGTGAGCGGAGCGAGATTTTCTCGCAGCACCGATTCCAGCCAGCGCTCCGGCGCGGCCCGGAAGAGCGGGTCCTGCTGCGCGGCCAGCGCACGATCTCTTGCCTGGAGACGCGCCAATCCGCTCCCCTTGCCCAATGGAGCGGCCGCCACACCTGCTGCCCGCGTATGCGCCGGCCGTCCCGTGTACATGCCGATGCCTCGCCCGGGCGTATGCGGACGAAGTCTGCGGCCACCCGGCACGACCTCGGCATGGCGACGGCTGAAGAGCTCTGCGACGTGCTCCTCCACCTCACCGCGCGTTGCGGGCGTCAGCTCCGTTTCCGCCGGACCGACGCCGACAGAGACCTTCAGCCGATGCGAGAAGCTTCCCGGGGCAAGCGCAATCCGCGCTCTGGCGAACTGGAGGCCGTGCAGCAGAAACGCAAGCTCGGCCGACGAACGCAGGCGCTGCTCGACACGGTGCTCCTCGCCGGAGGGAACCAGCGACAAAATCTGCTGGACGGCTGGGGCAAACCGTTCCCAGGCGGCTGCCTCGTCGGGGTGCTGAACGAGCCGCGTCCGCAGGTTGCCCTGATCGGCAGGGTCACGCTGCACCATCTCTTCGGCCCGCTCGTCGAGCTCAAACAGCTCCCATTGCGCGGCAGACGTGTTCATCCAGGCCAGCCTGGCGAGGGTCAGCATGCCCAGGCCGCGCGGCACGACCACGCGCAGTCCCTTGTAGAGCCGCCCGCCAACGCTGCGCTCGCGGCAGTGGTGCAGCCACAGGACGCCCAGCGTCAGGATGCCATCGACAATGGCCTGCGACTCCGTCGCGCTTACGCCGATGACGGCCCAGGCTTCGTTGCCGCACACCAGGGAGCCCCGGGCGTACGCCGGACCGAACGACCGCTCCAGGTCCATGGCCGCACGAAAGCCCTCGACCTGCCAGTCAGCGAACTCGCGCGCCAGGGCTCGCTGCAGCAGCCGGAGGTAGGCCTGGCGGGCAGGCTCGCGGCGTGCGGGCTCACGGCGCTGCGTCTGCGTTGTGAGGACCAGCGCCTTGCTCTGCGTGTGACCGAAACGCCGTGTGCTCAGTCGCAGCGATCCGTTGCGTTCGGCGGCGGCCACGACCGTGCGGACGAGGTTGCGCTCACCGCTCCAGAGTTGCAGTGTGCAGCGCCCGTGCTCCGTCAGCACGCGATGCTGCGCGCTGGCCAGGTCGAAGACAGCCTTTCCGTCTTCCAGGGCAGCGCCGTCCGCATGCGCTTGCAGAAAAGCGCGCAGCATCTCCGCAATCTGTTCAGGCGTTTGTGGGGAAGGCGCTTCCGCCTCTTCCGCGAGTGAAGCTCTGGGCGGCGACATGCGGCCACCCTACCATCGCGCGGGCCGAAGCAAACTCCCACGCAAGCGGCAGATCACGCCCGGCCGACGTTCACCACTCGTTCTGAGCACGAAGGTGGGTGATGTGCGCCACGTGATGACGCGAATGCCAGGCGTATAACGCGGTGGCAAGATCGAGGCGCATGGGCCCCCGCTCCGCGTGCCGGAATCCGCGCGCCCACTGCTCGTCCGTCAGGCTTTGCAGAACCATCACCCACCGCGCATGCACGCTCTCGATGATCTCCAGCGACCACTCCACGGGCGCGGTGACATCCGGCAACGCAGCGAAGGCGCTCTCGTTGTAGCCGTGGATCTCCGGCCAGTCCTCTGTCAGAGCGCGGCGCACCCGGTAGAACGCAATCATGTGCGAATCCGCAACGTGATGCACGACCTGGCGTACCGTCCATCCGCCTTCCCGGTACGGCGTGTTCAATTGGTCATCGTCCAGCGATCGAACGGCTTCCCGCATCTGCTCCGGCAACTCCGCAATGGCCAGGACGGCATAGCGCCGGTCCTCGACGGTGATGGAGTTGGGTAGCACAAATCGGCCAATGGGATAACGCGGGTCGCTGGGGGGTGCAGCAATCGTGGGCATCTGTTCACTTTCCTATGGGACGGGGCTTGGGCTGTAGTCTAACCCCGAGGAGTCCTACGCCCAGGATGCGCCCACATGCCTTGCTCGCTCTCACACTCGCCGTTGCCAGCGGCTGCTCAGGGCGCAACCCAGCACCAGCGTCTGCCGTGCTGCAATCGCCGCAGGGCGGACCAACCACAATCATCGACGGCCCGGCAGCTTATCAGGGCCCTGGCCGATGGGTTGGCTTTGATCGCAATGACTACCCCGGCGATGACGTCATGCAGCGTGCACGCGCGACCTTCGCCTTCACCGGCTACTGGCTCACAAACCCTCCGGGCGAGAACGCAAATAGCTGGCTTGGCAAGCGAGCCCTGCTGCGCACGGAGGGGTGGGGCTTCCTCGTGCTCGCCAACGGCCGGCTCGATGCGGAGATCCTGAAAGCGCAGAAGGCCGGAACGAAACCTGCAGACCTGGGCCGGGGGGACGCGGCGCTCGCGGTCGCCAGCGCGCGTCGCGAGGGGTTTCCGGCACACACCATCCTCTTTCTCGACCAGGAAGAAGGCGGGCGTCTCTTGCCGGAGCAGGGGGCGTATCTGCTCGCCTGGACCGAAGCGGTGGCGAGGAGTGACTTCCGCCCTGGCGTGTATGCGAGCGGGCAGAAGGTGGAGGACTCACCCGGCGTGAGCATCGACACCATTGGGGACATCCGGGCGCGTGTCAGCACGGGCAAGCTGCACGAAGTAGCGATCTTCGACGCGCTGGATCAGTGTCCGCCCGCGCCAGGCTGTACGCTCCAGCCCCGGCCTCTGAGCGCCGCGCCTGATCCCGGAGTGATCGCCTGGCAGTATGCGCAGTCGCCCCGCCGTCCCGAGATCACGAAGAGTTGCGGCGCAACCTACGCGCCGGACGGCAACTGCTATGCGCCGGGCTTACCGCAAATGTTTCTTGATATGGACGTTGCAGGCAGCCCCGATCCATCGCACGGTCGATAGCCCGGGCGTTGGTTACCAGCGGCAACCCGTACAATCAAGAGATGGCCGCTCTCGCCTCCCCCTTTCTGCAGCCGGCATACGATCACAAGCGCTATTTCTTCGACACCCTCGGCTTGAGCGAGCGCCTGTTGGAGCGCTGCCTCGGCGAAGCTTTAAGCGCCGGTGGCGAGTTCGCCGATCTGTACTTCGAGGCGGTGACCTCCAGTTCGCTGGGCATGGACGAGGGCATCGTGAAGACCGCCGCCGAGGGCATCAGCGTGGGTTGCGGAGTTCGCGTACTTTCCGGCGAACGCACCGGATTTGCGTATACCGATGATCTCTCCCCCGAGCGGCTGCTGAAGGCGGCACGAACCGCGGCCCTGATCGCCAGCGGGCCCCAGACCGAACGCGTGCAGGGCTTCAAGGAGCGCTCCACGCCGCAGTTGTACCCCGTTGCAGGCGCGATGGTGGATGCCGAGATCGCCGCCAAGCTCGAGCTGATCGCGCGTGCCGATCGCGCGGCCCGTTCCTTCGATCCCCGGATCGTGCAGGTGCGCGCCGGGCTGAACGACGAACTGCGCCGCATCCTGATTGCAGCCAGCGATGGAACCTTTGCCAGCGACACGCAGCCCCTGGCCCGCTTCAGTGTCTTCGTGATCGCCAAGGATGCGAGCGGTGAAGTGGCACGCGGCACCTCCGGCGGCGGCGGCCGCGTAATGCTCGACTTCTTCACCGGCGACAAGAGCCCGGAGCACTTCGCCGAAGAGGCTGCACGCACCGCCTTGCTGCAACTCGGAGCCAAAGCCGCACCCGCCGGTGAGATGGAAGTCGTACTCGGGCCGGGCTGGCCCGGTGTGCTGCTCCATGAAGCCGTCGGGCATGGACTGGAAGCCGACTTCAATCGCAAAAAGACCTCCGCCTTCGCCGGTCTGATCGGACGCCAGGTGGCTTCCAGCAAAGTGACCGTCGTGGATAACGGCACCATGCCCGGCCGGCGTGGATCGCTCAACGTTGACGACGAGGGCAACCCTACCCAGGAGACCGTGCTGATCGAAAACGGCATTCTGCGCCGTTACCTCAGCGACAAACTCAGCTCGCGGCTGATGGGCATGCCCAACACGGGCAGCGGCCGCCGCGAAAGCTACCAGGCCATCCCCATGCCGCGCATGACCAACACCTACATGCTCAACGGCGTAGACGATCCGGCCGACATCGTCCGCAGCGTCAAGCGTGGGCTCTATGCCGTGAACTTCGGCGGCGGCCAGGTGGACATCACGACCGGCAAGTTTGTCTTTACGGCGAGCGAGGCCTACCTGATCGAAGACGGCAAAGTCACGGCGCCGGTAAAGGGTGCAACCTTGATCGGCAACGGACCGGAGGCGCTGAAACACGTCTCCATGGTCGGCAACGACCTTGCGTTGGACGAGGGCATCGGCACCTGCGGCAAAGCGGGGCAAAGCGTTCCAGTTGGCGTGGGAATGCCCACGATCAAGCTGGATCGCATGACAGTGGGCGGCACCGGACAGTAAGGCAAGGGGACACGTGGCGGCAGCGAAGAAAGAAGCAATCTATGAGTGCGAGGTGCGCCGACGCCGGCAAAAGGCAGGCGGCGCCGCCGGGTACGAGGCCTTTTGGAAAACCAAGTCCGTTCAGGAAGCACTGGATGACAACGATACCGAGTTCCGGTGCAAGGACTGCCATGGGTCGGTGAAACTCCATCGCCGCAAAGTCGCGCACGGTCCCGCGTCCCACGTGGAGCATCTGCACCGCGCCGACTCGGAGTTCTGCCCTGCGGGCCTGTACTTCCAGCAAGCCAAGGATGGCCGGGAGCCCCGGCTGTCGGAAAATCCGGTCCAGTAAGGCGCAGCCATCCCCGCTGCATGGTCCTGGTTGCGTTTTCTTGCCCCACCCAGGCCCGACGTTCGGCGGCTCCCCACGCTGCTGCGACAATGATCCTGTATGCGGGATCATGGGATGGCAGAACAGGGTGCGGGCCAGGCTTTACGCGCTTTAGCAGAGCAGGTTGTGGACCGTGCCTTGCGCGCCGGCGCGTCTGACGCCGAAGCCGTGGCGTATGAGGGCGATGAGTTCAACGTTCACGTTCGCCTGGGCGAGGTGGAACAGCTCACCGAGGCTGGTTCGCGCGCTATCGGGTTGCGCGTGTTTTGCACGGCCGAAGGCGGTCAGCGAACAGCCTCCACCTCGAGCTCGGACATGAGCGAAGCCGGGGTCGCGCGGCTGGTAGCGAGCGCGGTAGAGCTGGCCAGGATCACCGGCGTTGACCCGTTTGCCGGTCTCCCCGAACGCGACGCCTTCGGTCTGCACGATCCCGAGGCACAGGCCCTGTACTTTGAAGACGCCAACGCCATTCCCGGACCAGAGCGCATCGAGATCGCACGACGCTGTGAAGCGGCAGCCCTGGGGTTTGACACCCGGATCCAGAACTCCAAGGGCGCCAGCTTCGACTGCTCGTCCGCACACCGTGTCATGGTGAACTCACGCGGGTTTGTCGGCGAGTACCGGCGCTCGTATGTCGGCTTCTCTGCCTCGCCCATCGCGCAGGATGACAGCGGCATGCAGGGCGGCTATTGGTACTCGAGCGCGCGAACGGCGCGGCTGTTGGAAGACCCCGAGGCAGTCGGACAAGAGGCCGCGCGCAGGGCCTTGCGTCTGTTGGGAGCGCGGCGGGTGACCACCCAGCAGGTTCCGGTCATCTTCCCGCCGGAGACCGCCCGCGGGCTGATGGGCAATCTGCTCAGCGCGGCCAACGGGGACTCGATCTACCGCAACGCGAGCATGTTTGCGGGCAAACTGGGCGAACAGGTTGCGGGCGAAAACATCACGGTCGTCGATGACGGCACGATGGTGTTCGACCATACGCTTCCGGACGGATCAAGCCTGCGTGTCGGCGGCTTCGGCACATCGCCCTTCGATGGTGACGGCCTCGCTACGCGGCGGACCGTCGTGGTGGAGCGCGGTGTCCTCAAGGAGCTGCTGCTGAACACCTATACCGCGCGCAAGCTGGGCATGCGCTCCAACGCGAAGGCTTCGCGCGGGCTGTCCGGCGCCCCCGGCATCGGAGGCGGCAACTACTTCCTGGAGCCCGGGACCGAAAGCCATGACGGCATCGTGCGCGGCGTGAAGCGCGGATTGCTGGTACTGAGCACAATGGGCTTCGGCGTCAACCTGGTCACGGGCGATTACTCCCAGGGCGCCAGCGGCCTTTGGATCGAAGACGGCGAGATCGCGTTCCCCGTCGAGGAGATCACGATCGCCGGAAACCTGAAAGATATGTTCCGCAACGTGAGCGCTATCGGCAACGACCTGGAATGGCGCGGCTCGGGTGCCGTGCCCACGGTCCGGATCGAGGGCATGACCGTGGCGGGGAGCTAGCGCCCGCTAGAGCCGGTCGACCGTGACGCCGCCGTTGGTGGTCTCGAGGTGGACCGGAGGTCCGCCCCCGTTCAGGTTGGTGTCGAGATGGCTGCCGATCTTGCCCTGCACCGTGATGGGAAACGCGACGGAGATGCCGCCGTTGGTGGTGTCAGCGACAAGGTGGGCGGCGAAGTGCTCCGGTGCCTTCACCGTGATGCCGCCGTTCGTGGATCGGGCAAAAAGACCGTTGCCGCGCCACCGGTCGCCGGCGAGCGAGATGTGCACGCCCCCATTCGTTGTTTCTGCGTGAACGGTGCCGCCCAGATCGTCCAGGCGGAGCCCGCCGTTGGTGGTGGAGGCCCGCAGCTCGCCGCGAACGTGCGTGATGTCGATGCCGCCGTTCGTGGTGTTGGCGGCAACCTGGCCTTCAATGTTGTCTAACCGGATCCCCCCGTTGCTGGTGCGGAGATCGACCTGGCCCAGCTGCCGGGGAACGCGCAAACGATAGCTGACCGACCAGCTGCGGTGGGACCACAGGCCGGATGCCACCCTGGGGCCGTCGGAGCGGATATCGCTGCCGCTGGCGAGCACGCGGACCTGGTGCAGGAGCGCCTCCGCATCCTCGCGGGAGGAGGCCTGCGCGGTCACCTTGGCCTCCAGGGCAATGTCCCCGCGGTCTTCGCCCACGACCTCGATTGCGCCATCCTGGCCGGAGACCCCGAGATGGCCGCCCGAGACGGGGAGCGTGGTGCGGCGAAGCTCACACGCGCGCTCCCGGCGACCGAACCAGTTGCTGTCCGAATCACCGTCGTGAGAACACGGTGCCGTGGTGAAGTTCTGGGCATTGGCCAGTGTGGCAGAAGCAAGGAGCAGGCAGCAGCGGAGCAGGATGGGGCGCATGGGGTCTCCTGTGTAGAGCGCAGCAACGGGCAGTACGACGGCGGACCGCGATTTGTTCCCGGAAGGGTCCGGGCTGACAGCAGCACCCGGGGCCCGCGGGATGCTGTGAGTGGCCCGTACATCCCCTGGTCGAAGTATAGGAAGGCTGGGGGGAACGCACTAGAATCCTGTCCATGGCCGAGCCGTTTTCCTTTGCGCACCGCGTTGCCTTTGTGCCGGAAGAGGCCGAGGCCATCCTGCGCGGCGTGCCGGCGCGTGCGGGCGTGTTTGCCCTGCGCGGCGAGCGGGAAACGGACCAGCCCTACCTGATGCGAGCGGCTGACGTGCGGCGGCGCCTGCGACGGTTGTTGCTGCCGCCCGAAACAGTGGACGCCGAGGGGCGGCCGGTGCTGTCGAAGCGGCTCAACCTCCGCGACCGGGTGCGCTGGATCGAGTGGACCGGGACGGGGTCGGAGTTCGAGTCGGTCCTGCTGCTCTACCGCGCAACGCATGCTCTTTTCGGAGAAGCAGAGGCCCGCAAACGCCTACGGCTGCACTGTCCCTACTTCCTGCGCGTGACCATGAGCCATGAGCACCCGCGCGTGTACGTGAGCAACAAGATGAGCCGCCGGGCGCTGAACGAGAGCTTCGGGCCCTTTGCCTCAAGAAGTGCTGCCGAGCGCGTGGCAGAGGCGGTCAGCGAGCTTTTCAAGGTCCGCCGCTGCCATGAGGACCTCGATGTCCATCCGGATCACCCCGGCTGCGTCTACGGCGAGATGGGCCGGTGCCTGGCTCCCTGCAAGATGGCCGTGACCGCTGAGGCGTACCGGGCGGAGGCGGAGCGGGTGTTTGCGTACCTGCGCACACGGGGCGAGTCGCTGCTCCAGGAGATCGCGGCCAGACGCGACCAGGCCAGCGAAGCGATGGACTTTGAAGGCGCGGCGGCGCTGCACCGGCAATGGGAAAAGGTGAAAGCCGTGGCGCAAGGGGCTGATCCGCTGGTGCGCGCGGCCAACGAGGTACGGGCGCTGGTCGTGCAGGCGGCCGCCCCCGTGCTGGAGGGGGAGTCAACGCAGGATGCGGCTGTGTTTCTGCTGGAAAACGGACGCCTGGTAGGGCCGGAGCGGCTCTCCACCCTGGGGGTCCGTGCGGTGCGGGAGCAGACGGCGGTGGGCTCTTCCCTGTTTGCGCAGCCGTTGATGCTGAGCGCCGTTCCGGAAACGGGCACGGCACCGGCGTCGGCCGGCGATCCGGGCCAGGATCCTGACGGGCAATCCCCTGTGCCGGTCGCGCCGCTCTCACCGGAGGACCGCGCGCGGGCTGCGCTGCGTGGTCTGGAACAGGCGGTGCGCGATGCCGGCGAGCCGGAGCCGACCGTGCGCGGCGACGCGCTGGCGCTGTTCAAACGCTGGTACTACCGGCCGGAGAAGCAGCGGTCTGGCGAAGTGCTGCTGCCGAACGCAGACGGAAGCTGGCCGCTGCGGCGGCTCCTCAACGCTGCGGCCCGCGCCGTACTGGGGCCTCCGGCCGAAGGGACGCCGGTCGACCGGGAAGCCGCTAAAGCTTTCGCCGAAGCTGCCGATAAAGAGACAAGAACGCGCGTGTTGCATCCGGGGCGCGAGGGGGTGGAGCGGGTTGTGCCGGTGTTGCCGAAACGAAAGCGGAGAGGGGAGGCTGTCCTGCCCGGCGAGGTGGTTCAGTAGCGCACGAATCCGAATTGGTATCCTTGACCACGGAGAAGCAAAAGGTTGATCGAACTGGCGTTTTCGATACTGGCAGCCGACTTCGCGCGGTTGGGCGAGGAGATCGCCACGGCAGAGCGGGGCGGCGGCAGCATCGTCCACGTGGACGTGATGGACGGCCACTTTGTGCCGAACATCACCTTTGGTCCGCCTGTGGTCAAGGCAATCCGGCCCGTAACCAAGCTGCCGCTGGACTGCCACCTCATGATCGAGGACCCGGACAAGTTCATTCCGGACTTTGCCGAGGCGGGCGCCGACTTCATCGGAGTCCATTGGGAGGCCTGCCGGCATCTGAACCGGACGCTGCAGTTGATCGCCGACCATGGCTGCCAACCTGCCGTGGTCATTAACCCGCACACCCCGGTGGACCATCTCGTCGAGGTGCTGCCCATGGTGCACCACGTGCTGGTGATGAGCGTGAACCCAGGCTTCGGGGGGCAGAAGTTCCTTCCCCGGGCGGTGGAGAAGATTGCTCACCTGAGCCGGCTGCGGCGGGAGATGGGACTGAACTTCCGCATCGAGGTGGACGGCGGGATCGCTCACGACACGGTCGGCCGGGTCGTCCAAGCAGGAGCGGACATGCTGGTAGCCGGGTCGGCCGTCTTTCAGCCCGGCGAAACCGAACAGAACGCCCGGACGCTGCTGCAAACGGCTCGCGAGGCGGTTGAAGTCCGGGTTTAACCCTGATTTCGGTGCCAGCGGTGGCCTGAACCGGCTCAGGACGCCTAGAATGTTGGAGTGCCGTTGCCCTCCCGGGCCGGCGGTTTGGAGTGGTGGATGCGGTCAGGTAAGTCGAACTTTTTCCCGAGCAGCCGGGCAGCCTGGGCTGCCGGGGCTGCGTTGTTGCTCTTGATCTCCCGGCCTCCGGTCTTTGCGCAGCCCCCCGCGCCGGCCGCGCAGGACAACTCCTCCCAGGGCAGTTCTTCCGCGCCCCAGGCGCAGAGCGAAGAGACCCCGGCCCCCAAAAAACACAAGTGGATCCAGAAAGACGAGCCCGCCGGGACGGGCAACAAGGCACCGGCAACGCCGAAGAAGGTGAAGGCGCCTGCTAAGGACACTGCCGGCAAGCCCGCCAAGGAACACGTCGCCAAGGACGAGCGCACGGTGCAGAGCAAGGACACCCGCGCCGAGCTTCGCAAGGAGAAGAAGTACAACCCGCTGATCGGCAAGGACGAAAACCTGCCCGACAAGCAGCTGTACGACAAGGCCCTCGACCAGCAGAAAAAGGGCCACTTCGACGTGGCCCGCCTCGACCTGCAAACGTTGCTGAACACCTACCCCGATTCGCAGTACCTGATGCGCGCCAAGCTGGCCGTGGCCGATAGCTGGTTCAAGGAAGGCGGCAGCGCGGCGATGGCGCAGGCTGAGCAGGAGTACGGCGACTTCATCACCTTTTTCCCGAACTCGCCTGAAGCCGCCGAGGCGCAGATGCGCATGGGCGACATCTACATGAAGCAGATGGATGTGCCGGACCGCGATTACACCAAGGCCATGAAGGCCGAAGAGCAATACCGGACCATGCTGAAGACGTACCCGGACGCGCCCAAGGCGGTGCTGACCGAGGCCACCCAGAAGCTCCGTGATGTGCAGGAGGTGCTGGCCGAGCGGGAGTTCAGCCTGGGCCAGTTCTACGCCAGTCACAACAACTTCCCCGCCGCCATCGCGCGCTACCAGACGGTGGTCGATACGTACCCGCTGTTCAGCCACATGGACGACGCACTGATCGGCATTGGCGACGCCTATGAGGCGGAAGCCAAGATCATCCGCGCCCAGCCCAACATGCCGGAAGGGCCAAGGGCCAAGCTGGAAGAGGAGTACGACGGCAAGGCTGCTGCTGCCTATCGTGAAGTCGTGCTGCAGCATGCGGCGGCCCCGCACGTGGAAGACGCCAAGGAGCGTCTCGCCTCCATGAACCTGCCGATCCCGCAACCCACGGCAGAGCAGGTGGCGGCGAGTGATGCCCTGGAAGGCAGCCGCGCGCAGTACACCATGCGCAAACGCCTGGAGCTGCTGTTGGTCCGCAAGCCGGATACGGTGACCGCCGCGCAGCTCGGTGCGCCTCCGCTGGAGGACGCCAAGCCCACGGTCGCGCCAACCATCGTGCACCAGATCGAAGCAGACTATAAGGTGGCGTTCGATCCAGCATCCGCCCAGCCGGCCAAAGACGCCGCCGCGGCTTCCGCGAACAATGAACCGCCCCCGGCGCAGCCCACATCCGCGCCCCCGGCTGCAGCCGCTCCGCTGACCCTGTCTGACGTAGGCAACACCACGGAGGGGGAGCGCTCTACCGGCACCATGGCGCCCGCAAGCCCCTCGACGGGTGGAGGTGGGGCCCGCATTGGCGGCAGCGGTGCCTCTTTGGGCGTGGACGTGCTCAGCCCTGGAGCGATGACCGGTGCACCGGTGACAGACCGCGCCAGCGATCGCCCCTCAGCCACCGGCGCCGCAGACCCGAACTACGGGATTGCCCCGCCGAAGCGCCCGGACAACTCACCGTTGCCCGCCGCGGAGGCCGCGGCACCGGCTCCGGATGCGGTAAACGAGGTGCAGGGCCATCCGCAACCCGCAGCCCAGACCAAGGCCGAAGGCCAGAAGAAGAACCCCAAGCCGGTCTACGACAAGAACGACGAGAGCTCCAGCAAGCACAAGAAAAAGAAGGGCGTCGACAAGATCAACCCTTTCTAGGCAGTCACAAACGCAACAGAAAAGGCAGCGTCCTCTGACGCTGCCTTTGTTTTCGTCCACCCTGGCGCAACCTTGAATGGGAGCGGACGCCGGTCGTCCCTTAGGGCCGACGGCCCCTCTCCGCATCTACTTCGTGAACGGTCCGCCGCACGTTTGAGCATTTTGCATCCTCGCGACGGAACCGGAGCGTTTAGCCTAGCGTAGGGGAGTGCAGACACTGGGCTGAAATCCGGCTGAGTCGCAGACCGTTGCGGCTCGAAACTTCATCCGCCAGCTCGTAAAGGACCCATGTATGCGGTGCCTCGTTCCAGCGGCCGCCCTTGCGGCGCTTGCGCTCCCCCATGCCTTCGCGGAAGGCGAAACACAGCCCGTGAACGAGAGTGTCTGCCACAGCACGCACGACGCCGCGCTTACCGGAACGGTCCGCGACAGCACCATGGCCCTCGTGCCCGGAGCAACCCTGACGCGGGCGGGGGGCGCTGCGCTATGCCGCGGCGCCGACGGTCGATTCCACTTTGCTTGTGTGGGTCCGGGCTCACACAAGCTGACGGTGAAAGCTGCAGGGTTCGCGGACAGTGAGATGGAGATCAAGCTGCCGCACACAGGCGACCTGCAATTCGTCCTTAAGCCGGACACCGTACAGATCGGCGTGGAAGTGGACGCTGACGAACAGGTTGCGCCGGGCGCCGAGGGGACGGGCGCATCGCAAACCCTCTCGGGCAAGCAGCTGCAATCGCTCGCTGACGATCCGGATGACCTGCAGCGGCAGTTGCAGCAGTTGGGCGCAGCCGCCGGCGGCAATCCGGCCAACACGACGATCTCCGTGGATGGTTTTCAGGACTCAAGCAAGCTGCCGCCCAAGAGTTCGATCGCCTACATCAAGGTGAACCCCGATCAGTTCTCCGCGGAGTACCGGGAGCCGCCCTTCGACGGTGGGCGGATCGAGGTGTACACAAAGCCCGGGCAGAAGACCTTCCACGGCGCGCTGTTTGCGACCAATGGCAGTCCCTGGATGAACGCCCGCGACCCGTTTTCGGCAAGCCGCGCTCCCCTGGGCAAACAGCGTTACGGCTTCGAGCTGACCGGGCCCCTCAAAAAGGAAGGCGCGGACTTCTCCCTGAACCTGGAGCATCGCTCGATCGACGATTTCGGCGTAGTGAACGCCATCGCACTGGATCCCCTCGGCAATCCTTTGGCGGTGAACGCCAACGTGGCCACCCCGCAGCGCCTGTGGGTCGGGCAGGTGCGCAGCAACTGGCAACTCGGGCCGAAGAACACGTTTATTGCCAGCTTCGACGCCAACATCAATCACCTGCAGAACGTGGGCGTCGGCGGCACGAGCCTGGCAGAAACCGGCTACAGCGATGCCGAAACCGACAACGTCCTGCGCTTCACCGATGTCACCACGATTTCACCGCACCTGATGCACGAGGCCCGCTTCAGCCTGCGCTGGATCCGCAGCACAGACCTGCCCAACTCCAACGCCCCGCAGGTGCAGGTGGCAGGGGCCTTTACCGGCGGGGGCGCCACCCAGGGGCAATACCGGTTGCACGAACTACGCACGGAGTTCGACGACGACGCCATCCTTACGACCCACCGGCACACGCTGAAGTTCGGCGTGCAGTTGATGAGCGCCACGATCAACGCCCAGGCCACAACCAACTTCAACGGAACGTATACCTTTGGCGGCGGCACGGCACCGGTGCTGGACAGCAACAACCAGCCCATCGCCGGTGAGGCGGCAACCATCAGCGGCATCGAGCAGTACCGTCGCGCACTGCTGGGTCTTCCCGGCGGCACACCCACGGCGTTCAGCAATGTCGAAGGTGCACCCGCCCTCGCCTTCACGCAGGTGCGCGATGCCTTCTTCATTCAGGACGAGTGGAACGCCGGGCACGGAGTGACGATTGCCGGGGGGCTTCGCTACGCCTTCCAGACAGTGCCCACGGTGCTGGACGGCGCCACACCGCGGCTCGGCATTCTGTGGTCGCCGAACAAGAAAGGAACCTGGACGTTGCACGCGCATGCGGGCATGTTCACGGGGCAGTACGGTGTGGGCGACGCGATCAACGTGCAGCAGGAAGACGGCACGCAGCGCATTACCCGGATCGCGTACAACCCCACATACCTGCCAAACGGCGGCGACTTCTTCCAGGGCAGCACGCCCGTCGAAAGTCTGAGGTCGTTCAGTCCACACATGAGCAGTACGCTCTGGAGCGCGGAAAACTTGGGCGGCACACGGGCTCTGCCAAAGGGCTGGAATCTTTCGCTGGACTACTACTACGGCCGCATCTGGAACGACGCGCGCTCGATCAACATCAACTCGCCACGGAACGGCGACCCGAACGGACCCCGTGCACTGGGCATCGCCAACGTGAACCTCTACCAGGCCAACAACAGCGGGCAAGGGAGAGTCAATGTTGAGTTCGCCGGCATCGAGCAGCACCAGATCAAGTGGCTGCAGCTGTTCTTCGGCGGCGTTCATGTGGACCTGTACGACGACACCAACGACGATGTGCTGTTCTCGCCGCAGAGTGCCTTCTCCGATGCCGGTGAGTTCGCCCATCGTAGCAATCAGCCGGTCTGGCAGATCTTCGGCAACGCCAGCCTGACGCTGCCCAAGAAGCTTGTGCTCAGCTCCAACTTTCATGGCGGCGGTGACATTCACTACAACATCACCACCGGCTTCGATAACAACGGCGACGGCAACTTCAACGACCGGCCGCAGTACGCGGCCCCTGGAACGCCAGGCGCTGTCAACACACCGTACGGCCTGCTGGTGGCGACCGGCGGTACGGGTGTCTTTGGCCGCAACCGGGGCGTGATGCCCTGGCAGTATTACCTGGACACCAATCTTCAGCGAGCGTTCACGCTGACGCACAATCCCAAGGCAGACCATCCGCAGACGTTCACCGTGAATGTGCGCTCCGCGAACGTGCTGAACCACACCAACGTGACCGCGGTGGGCGGGGTTCTGGGCTCGCCGCTGTTTGGGGTGCCCTACCAGGCCGACAACGGCAGGCGCGTCGAAGCCGGGCTACGGTACAGCTTCTAAACGCTGGACTTTCAGGCCTAGCAGGGCGCACGGTACTCCATGGTTCGTGCGCCCTGCTAGGCTTGAAAGGACATGAGTTTCGAGCTTCCCAAGGCGTACGATCCTGCAGCGATCGAAGAGAAGTGGGCGCGGTACTGGATTGAAGAAGAGCTGTTTGCGGTCAAGACGCCGGCCGACGACGAGGTCGAAGGCCAGGAGAGCCGCGCCGCGTCGAAGGCGTTTGTGCAACTGCTGCCGCCGCCGAACGTCACGGGCCGCCTGCACATGGGCCACATGCTCAACCAGACGGAGATGGACATCCTGGCGCGCTGGCACAGGATGCTGGGCGAGCAGAGCGTGTGGGTGCCCGGCACCGATCACGCGGGCATTGCCACGCAGATGATGGTGGAGCGCGCGCTGAAGGCCGAGGGCGGCCCTTCGCGGCAGGAGCTTGGCCGCGAGGCCTTCACGAAGCGCGTGTGGTGCTGGAAGAAAGAGTACGGCGGCGCCATCACGGAGCAGATGCGGCGCCTCGGCGCGAGCGTCGATTGGAGCCGCGAGTACTTCACCATGGACGACCGTCTCAGCGTCGCCGTGCGCGAGGCGTTTGTGCGCCTGTGGGAGCAAGGCCTGATCTATCGCGGCGCCTACATCGTGAACTGGGATCCGCAACTGCAATCGGCCGTGTCGGATCTGGAAGTGGTGCATGAGGAGCGTCTAGGCAAGCTGTACGAGATCCGCTATCCGTTGGCGGACGGGTCGGGCTCAATCACGATTGCGACGACGCGGCCTGAGACCATGCTGGGCGATGTAGCCGTTGCGGTAAACCCGAACGACGAGCGGTATGCGGCGTTCATCGGCAAGATGCTGATGCTGCCCTTGGTGCATCGCGAGATCCCCGTGATTGCCGATGAGTGGGCAAACCCGGAGTTTGGTACCGGCGCGGTAAAAGTGACGCCCGCGCATGATCCCAACGACTTTGCCATCGGCCAACGCCACAACCTGCCGCAGTGGAACATCATGGATGAGCACGCGCGGATCAAGCTGCCGGGCTCGCCCTATGACGGCCTCGATCGTTACGAAGCCCGCGAGCGCATCCTCGCCGATCTTGAGGAACAGGACTCCCTTGTCGCCGTGAAAGACCATGGGATGGCTGTGGCAACAAGCCAGCGCACAGGCGCCACTATTGAGCCGCGGTTATCCATGCAGTGGTTCCTCGCCGTGAACAGGAACCCGGTTGGCGGCGGCGAGAGCATTGGCGCCAAAGCGATTGCCGCAGTACGCGATGGCCATGTGAAGTTCACACCGGACAACTACGCCAAGACCTACTTCGAATGGATGAACAACCTGCATGACTGGTGTATCTCGCGGCAGCTGTGGTGGGGGCACCGCATCCCCGCATGGCACTGCGACGCCTGCGGAAAGATCACCGTTACCGTAGAGACACCCGGCACATGCTCAGGCTGCGGCATCACGGATATCCGGCAGGAAACCGATGTGCTGGATACGTGGTT
This sequence comes from uncultured Acidobacteriaceae bacterium, assembly GCA_964252405.1. Classification (GTDB taxonomy): domain Bacteria; phylum Acidobacteriota; class Terriglobia; order Terriglobales; family Acidobacteriaceae; genus Granulicella. Next base: position 21,419 of record CAXUNH010000004.1, read on the forward strand.
CAGCTCAGGGCTGCTTCCCTTCACCGTCTTCGGTTGGGACGGCACGGATACGCTGACGCCGGACCTCGCCGCGTTTTACCCGACCGATCTGCTCGTAACCGGCTTCGACATTCTGTTCTTCTGGGTAGCCCGCATGATCATGCTCGGCTGCCATCTTATGACCGATGTGCCGATGCCCGACGGCAGTAAGCGCAGGCTCGCCGACACCGTGCCCTTTCGCGACGTGTACATTCACGGGCTTATCCGCGACGCGAACCGCGAGAAGATGTCGAAGACCAAGGGCAATGTCATCGACCCGATCGCGATCATCAACGAGTACGGAACCGACGCAGTGCGCTTCACCCTGGCTTCACAAGCCTCACCGGGAACAGACATCGCCTTCAGCGAAGCGCGCACAGAGGGATATCGCGCCTTTGCGAACAAGATCTGGAACGCGGCACGCTTTCTCGCCATGCAGGTGGAGCGCGGACGCGATGCGGGTTATCGCGTAACGCTACGGGCGCCCCTCGCCGGCGCCCAGGTCGACCGGATGGTGCTGCTGCCCGAGAGCCCGCTGGAAACACGCTGGATCTTCGCGGGGCTGCATGCAGTCACGGCCAGTGTGCAGCGCTCCCTGAATGACTTCCGCTTCGATGAAGCAGCCAACGCGGTCTACCAGTTCTTCTGGGGCGAGTTCTGCGATTGGTACCTAGAGCTTTCCAAACTGCGGCTCGACTTCAGCGCTGAAAACAACTTCGGCACAGCGTTCACGCTCGGTGCGCTGGTGAGCGTCTTCGAGGCGGCACTGCGACTGCTTTCGCCGTTCATGCCGTTCCTCACCGAAGAGCTTTGGCATGCGCTGCATTTGCAGTTGAACCTGGAACTGCCTGCGAAGTCGATCGCCCTCACGCGCTACCCGCAACCCGAGGACTTCCCCGCCGACAACACCAGCGTAGAAGACATGGGAACCATGCAGGAGTTGGTGGTCACCGTGCGTGCGCTGCGCAAGGAACTTGGCGTACCGGAGAAGGAGTCTGCGCCCATCCAGGTGCATGCGTCCGCTCACGTTTCGGCGCTTGTAGGGGCGCAGCAGGACTTGCTGGCGCGGCTGGCCCGCGTGAGTGGCGTGGCGTTGGTGAGCGCTGCGCTTAGCGGCACGAACGCACGCTCTACTGCGGCGTTTGACGTGGCCGTTGTGTACGAACGGCAGGTGGATGTGGCGGCCGAATGCGAACGCCTCAAAAAGGAGCTTGCCAGGTTAGACAAGGGGCTTTCTGCTGCGGAAAAGCAGTTGGGAAGTGAAAGCTTTTTGAGCAAGGCACCGACGCATATTGTTGACGGTCTGAAGAAGCAGGCACTGGAGACAAGGGCACTGAAAAACAAGGTCGAGGCTTCCTTGGGGGCCCTGGGGTGCGCCTAAGCCTGCCTATGTGCCGACCGCGGGCGCAATGGTTGTTGTAGAGGTTCGCGGGCGCAATGGTTGTTGTAGAGGTTCGCGGGCGCAATGGTTGTTGTAGACGTTATAGCCCGAGGTGTCGGGTGGCGGGGTTGCGGAGTGGGCACCTCTGGCTCGGCTGGCCGCGTCCTAGTGTGCTGAGGAGAGCTTCCATGGCGATTCAAACCACACCGCATACGCAGACGCAGCAGGATACCCCGGCAACGCAGGCCGATCTGGAGCCCAATCAGGCAGCCCAGGAGAGCGGACAGGACGGCGATGCAGCGCTCTACGAGAACATGGACGGAGCGCAGACAGGCGGCACGCGCGCCTTCAACGCGAACGCGAGCGACGACGACCTGACGAACACGGTAGGACAGGACTTTGCCGGCAGCGGCAGGGTAAACACGCGGACACCGCACAGCGACATGCAGGGTGTCACCAATCACTCCGCGACCGAAGAAAGCGCACGCAACGAGAAGGTCGTCAACGATCGCCCGGACGCGGGACAGGGTGTGAACCTGACAGGGCACAAAGCCTAACCAGCAACGCGTACAACAAAAGGGCGCCGGCTTCCGGCGCCCTTTGTCCTGCTCTCTAAAGCCTGATGAGCGGGTTATTCTCCGCGATTCCCCGAGTCGCCACGCAGGCCCGCACCAGCGCCCCGGTTGTTGTCGCGTCCGCGGTCAAGCCTGTGGCTTCGACCCTCTTCCGCGATAATGCGCGCGCGGTCGTCCTCGGCAGCCTTGGTGTGGGGATGTCCCCCGGCCTCGTGCGCCGCGGGCGAGTGCGCATGAACGCTGCCCGCATCGGGAACGGCGTCGTTCTCGCCTTTGGTGTGCGCATCGTTCTCGCGCATCGCGGTCAGCGATGCCTTGCTCGCGTGCTCTGTGTGTTCGTTCGACATGCTTACTCCTCCGGGTTCGTTGCGCTTGGGGCAGGCCCTTGCCCTTGCGGCATGTTGTTCTGCGAAGACGAAGCCTCCGAAGGCTTCAGGGCGCTTTCCAGTTCGTCGCCGTGCGGCTTCAACTCTTCGGTCTGCGGTTGTGCCAGTTCGCTCATGGCTGGTCCTCCTCTTTCTTCCGCGGGGTGCCGGGCGAGGGTGGATTCTGGATCACATCGCGGGCCTCCGCAGGGATGGCGGTGTTCACAGGAACGTCGCCGAAGTCCTGTGCTCCGTACTCGTAGTCGCTGCCACCGTCGATGTCCTGCGGTGTGTCCGGTTGTTTTGTCCGCTCTTCGGCGTCCAGACCCCAGCCCTGCTCATGGGCGTACTCACCCGCGAGCCCGCGTGTGCGTTGGCCGAAGCCGCGTGGTTCCTGCGGAAGCGGAGTTTGTTGCGCTTTGTCGTCTGCTGCCATCAGTGCCTCTCCCCATCCTCTGATGCCCCCCAGCAGCGAGGACGTTAGCTGCTTCGCGCCAAACGCTTGCACAGGGCGCACGGCCTACTTCTTCGGCGCCTGGGGAGAGTCCGAGGGAAGCGCTTCCTGTTCCACGGCAATCGTGATGTTCTCGTGCTTGATGTCCAATCTCAGGCGGTTGTAGAGGTTCATATACACATTCGCAATCCACACCAAAGCGAACCAGGCCATCAGGTACCCGCGCCACCCCGTGTAGAGCAACCGGAACTGAAAGACGATCAGCGCAAGTGCAGCGACGTAGTGCGAAAAGCAGTACTCACACGTGAACAGGTAGAAGAACTTCCGCTTCGGCAGAGCCCGTGCCGTCTGACTCTTCTCTTTGCAGAACTCGCGAGGCTCACGAAACACCTCTTCATGGGTAACGGTCCAGGCCGCGCATGCCACGGGGAGCGCCACAATCAGAAGCATGGCGGCTTGGCGGGTGAGCGGGTTGGCGAGTTCGGCGGGCATCGTGGCGGCAGGCGCAGGCACCCGTCGCAGGTTGGATGCGCATTGCGGGCGGACGCAGGGTACGATAAGGCTCGCATGCGGGTGAGTTTGCGCCAGGGGAACACCATCGATGTAGCCGAAGTGGCATCGGCGCTCGCGCATACCGTTCTTCGCGGAGACGTGCACCACCTCCCCGAGACGCACTCGACCAACGACCTGGCGCTGGCTGCGGCACAGGCCGGGGCGGCCCATGGTGTTTGGATCGCCGAGGCGCAGACCGCAGGACGCGGCCGCGGAGGGCACACCTGGCTGTCCGCGGCGGGTGATGGCTTGTATGCCAGTGCGCTGTTCTCGCCACAACTGCCCGCAACCGCCTTCGATTTATCGCTGGCTGCGGGACTCGCCGCGTGGGATGCGGTCCGTGAGGTGACGGGCATCACCGCCGACATCCGCTGGCCCAACGATCTTGTCACGCGCGACGCACGGGGCAGCCGCAAACTTGGCGGCGTGCTGGTAGAAGCGGCAGTGACTCCCCCCGAGGGCCAGGGGCCAGCCACCCTGCGCTACGCGGTCATCGGGGTCGGCATCAACGTCGCACACCGGGCGTTCCCACCGGAACTGGCCGGGACAGCGACCTCGCTGTTTCTGGAAGGATGGCAACTGCCTGACCGCCAACCGCTGCTGATCGCCCTGCTGGATCACCTTTGCCTGAATGTGCGCAAGCTGGAGGAAGGGTACGCCGGGCGGGAGCATGGACCCGGTGTGCTGTCGCGTTTGGGCGAAGCCTCGACATGGCTGAAGGGCAAGCGTGTTCAGGTGCCCGAAGACGGCGGCTATACTGGCGTGACGGCCGGGCTGGACCCAAGTGGATTTCTTCTGGTAGACAGCGACGAGGGCGTGCGAAGAACAGTGCGCTCCGGCGGCGTGCGCGAACGGTAGCCGCGACCGAGCCCTCCCAACGATTGGAACTGGCAGGATGCTTTTAGCACTGGATGTAGGCAATTCGAATACAGTCATGGGGCTGTTTGGCAGGACAGAGACTGGGGAGCCCCAGGTCGTGGCCGATTGGCGAATCACCACACCCTACCGGCAGACTCCGGACGAGTTCGGCGTTCTGCTCGGTACGCTGTTTGCCATGCGCGGACTGAAGACCAGTGACGTTACAGGGGTCGCGATCTCGTCCGTGGTGCCGCCGCTCGATCCCACGCTCCGTCGGATCTGCGAACTCATCTTCAACGTGAAGCCGCTGTTCATCGAACCGGGCGTAAAGACCGGCGTTCCGGTCTTGACCGACAACCCCAACGAGGCCGGCGCGGATCGCATTGTGAACTGCGTGGCAGCCTTCGATCTGCTCGGCGGCCCCGCCATTGTGGTGGACCTGGGCACAGCCACGACCTTCGACGTGGTCTCGCGCCGGGGCGAGTTTTTGGGCGGAGCCATCGCGCCAGGCCTGGGCATCTCTGCGGAAGCCTTGTTCGCCCGCGCTGCGCGGTTGACCCGCGTGGAGATCAAGAAGCCACCGAAGATCATCGGCACAAACACGACCGACAACATTCAGATCGGGCTTTACTACGGCTACATCGGGCTGGTGGACGGCATCCTGGAGCGCATGATCCGCGAACTCGGCCCGGAGACAAAGACCGTGGCCACGGGAGGCATGGCCAAACTGATTGCCCCGGACTGCAAGCACGTGCAACGCGTCGAACCCATGCTGACGCTCAACGGCCTTCGGCTCATCTGGGAGAGGAACCATGACCGGGTACGGCCGGCACACAGGAGATAGAAGCAGGAGTTAGCGGGTCGCGAAGTCGAGTGCGCCCGGGCTCGTCTCCGTCCGCCGGGCGCATCCCTCGCGTCTCCTCATCCTCCTCTCTGCGCCTTGCCCCCTCCTGATCCTGTTTTCTATGAACTACTTCGAATATTTCAGCGAGATCGAGGAGCGCTTCACGGCTCGGCGTGGGTCGTTGCTGCTGTTGTCTACCTTGGACTGGGCCTTGATCGAGACATGGAGGGAGGCCGGCGTTCCCCTGGCCGCGGTGCTGCGCGGCATTGATGCGGCCTTCGACAAATACGAGGCGCGCAAGGCGAGAGCAAAGGGAAGGCTGACCAGGGTGAATGGCCTTGCCTGGTGCGCCCAGGCCGTCATGGAGGCCGCCACTGCGATGGCGGAGGCTTCCCTCGGCGGTCGTGAGGCCGAGGTCGAGACGACACCCGAAAGCGGGTTCGAGCCGGCGCGCGTGAGCCGGTTTCTTGAGGGGAACGCGGCTGCCCTGGAACAAACAGCCCCTGCCGGGGGCAGTCCGCCGGCGCTTTGGGTCGACACAGCCAGCGAGACCTCCCAGCGCTTACGTGCGTTGGCGGCCGAAGTGCGATCCGGCACCCATCCTGGACTGGACGAGCTGGACCGGACCCTGACCGTGCTGGAAGAGCGCCTGAAGGCCGCGTTGCTGGCCAGTCTCCCGGAAGCAGAGCTGGTCGCGGCCCGGGAAGCCGCCGAGGCGCAGTTGGCGCCATACCGGACAAAGTTGGGCGCGGTGCAACTGCGTCAGGTCAGAGAACAGTTCGTCCACAAACGGCTCTTTGAGGCGCATCGATTGCCGAGGCTGAGCCTCTTCCACATGCCGCTGGACGAAGCTGGGCATGACCTGCCCCCGGAGGAGGGAGCCGCGTGACCGGAGACTCGGCGAGGCCGGCGCCGCACCTCCTGCGGATCGAAAAATCCGTGTACGGCGGAGATGGCCTGGCCCACACTCCAGCCGGCGAGGTGGTGTTTGTGCCCTTCGCGCTTCCGGGCGAGGTGGTGCAAACGCGACTGGCGGAAGAGAAACGGTCCGGGCCGGAGGTGCGCGAGCCATCGCCGGATCGCGTACTCCCCGAATGCGTGCACTTCGGCGTCTGCGGCGGTTGCCAATACCAGATGGCTCGCTACCAGGCCCAGCTTGCCATCAAGGGGGACATATTGCGCGAGACCCTGGAACGGGCGGAGATCCCGGGACTGCCCGCGGTCCGGACCTGGGGATCGCCCGATCCGTACCGCTATCGCAACCGTATCCGGCTGCGCGTGCGCTCCGTAAACGGCGCACTGCGGCTGGGGTACAGCGTCCGGGGGACGAATGAGTTTCTGCCGGTGCGGATGTGCCCGATTGCAACGCCCGTCCTGTGGGATTGTGCGGAGGTCCTGATGCGATCCGCTGCCCAGGACCGCGACACGGCGGAGTGGCTGGGGGCGGCCACCGAGGTGGAAGTGCTCTGCGACGCCGAGGCGGCGAAGGTCGGGGTACACCTCCTGTGCGCCGGGGCGGTGCCGCAGCGCAAAGGCGGCCTCGACCGCGTAGTGCAGCGGCTGCTGGGGGCCGGTATCCCCGTCACGTCGGTGGGCGCTTCGCGGCGGCACCTCCCCTCCGGGCGCGCGCTGGAGACGCTGGCGGCCTCCGGTGCCGACGGGCTGGCCTACCGCGTAGGTCAGGAGAGCTTCTGGCTGAAGCGCGGAAGCTTCTTTCAGGTAAACCGGCTCCTGATCCCGCAAATCGTAGAGCTGGTCTGCGGCGAGCGGCACGGTGAGCTCGCCTGGGATCTCTACGCCGGGGTGGGCCTGTTTGCGCGCGGGCTGGCCCGGCGCTTTGCGCGGGTTACCGCCGTGGAGGCCAACCCGGTCGCGGCCGAAGAACTGCGCCGGGGCCTGCGTCGCCCAGGTGACCAGGCCGTGCGGGAGACGACGCTGGCCTTTCTGCGCAAAGCGGCCGTGCAACGCGACCGGCCGGAGCTCATCGCGCTCGATCCGCCCAGGGCCGGAGCCGGGGAGGAAGCCTGCCGCTTGTTGCTTCGGCTGGCTCCCGCGGAGATCGTCTATGTCTCCTGCGATCCGACCACGCTGGCTCGCGACCTCGTCGTGCTCGCGGAGGCCTACTGTGTCGCAGAACTGCACATGGTCGACCTGTTTCCACAGACGTACCACCTCGAAACGGTCATAGTCCTGCAGCGCAAGCCTGTGGCACCCTAGAGAAACTTGAGTTTTCGCCCCCATTGTGGGGCGAGGTAGCGCTCCCGTATGCCGAGCTTTGGTGCTGCCACATTCTGGATGGCCGGACGTCCGCCCGTGGAGCCGCTGCGCGCGCGTGCCGTGCCGATGCTGCTGGCCGCGCTGGCCTTCGCGGCGGGCAATCTGTGCGCGCGACAGTGGCATGCGCCCGCCACGCTGCTGCTCAGCGTTCTGCTTCTGCTGGGGCTCGCGCGGGCCAGCCTGCGCTGGGCACCTCGTGCGGTCTGGCTGGTTGTGCTCGTGATGTGGGCGACCGTGGGCTGCTGGTGTGCGCAGGTGCAGGCGCCCGTCGATCGTCAGATCGCTGTTCACGACTACGCTGATGGTCTAAGCCGGACAGTGCGGGGCCGGGTCGTCTCGGTCCGCTCCCTGCGCGAGATCAAGCCGGTCCACGGTGCGCCGGTCCAGCCTCTGGAACCCTGGCAGGTCGAGCCGGGTGGATGGGAAGACGACGGTGAGGCCGCGATCCAGAGCGTGGATCTCGCACTCGAGTCCGTGGAGCGCGTGACCCCGGACGTCTCCACGATGGACCCCGTGAAGGGCGGCCTGCGCCTCACGGTGATGGGCGGGTCGGTGCCGCTGCACTGTGGCGAGGTCGTGGAAGCGCCCGTACGGCTGCGCGAGCCGGAGGTGTACCGGGATCCGGGTGCGTTCTCCTACGCAGACTGGCTCCTGCGTCAGGGCATGGGGGCGGCGGGAACGACCCGGGTCGAAAGGGTCCGGGTCGTGGGAACCGGCGCGCCGGGACTCCGGTGCCGCCTCGGGGAGATGCAGCACTGGGCGGCTACGCGGCTGGAGAGCCTTCCCGCCGCGCGGCCCATCCGCGGTCTGCCCCGTGCCGTACGCCTGACCCCGGAGGACGCGGGGATGCTTGCAGCGATGCTTTTCGGCGATCGCACCCAGTTAGGCGCCGAGCAGCGGGCCGGCTTCGAGCGGACCGGAACATTTCACCTCTTCGTGGTGTCCGGCCTGCACGTGGCGATGCTGACCGGAGCGCTGTTCTGGCTGTTGCGCCGGGCCCGGGTGCCGGAGTTCCCTGCCGTGGCGCTCACGATCGCTCTGGCGGGCAGTTACGCCCTTTTGACCGGCTTTGGCGTACCCGCCCAGCGCGCTCTGGCCATGAGTTCGCTCTACCTGGTGGCGCGCGCGCTTGACCGTCAGCGCTCGGGGTTGAACGCGCTCGGGGTTGCCGCGCTCCTGATTCTCGTGTCCGACCCACGGGCCCTCTACGAAGCCAGCTTCCAGATGACCGCGCTGGTGATCCTCGCGGTGGCCGGCCTCGCCGTGCCCGTAGGGGAACGCCTGCTCGGCGGGTGGCGGGCGGCTACCCGGCAGCTTCAGACCAGCGAACTGGATGCCGTTTTGCCGCCGGGGATTGCGGCGCGCCGCGTCTGGCTACGCATGTGGGGCGAGATCTGCCGTGATCTGACCGGATGGCGATGGGCGGCCCGCGCGCCCGACGCCTGTGTGCGCCTGGGTGTGACGGTCGCGGAGGCGGTCTTGTTCTCAGCGGGCATCGAGCTCTGTATGGCTCTGCCCATGGCGGTGTACTTCCACCGCGCAGTGCCGCTCGCCATGCCGGGAAACCTGTTTGTCGCGCCGCTGGCGATGCTGCTGGCGGGCTCGGCGGTCCTCACTTTCGCGTCGGGACTGATCAGCCCCTGGCTCGCCGCAGGGCCTGCGACCGTGACCGCCGCTTTACTGCATCTGGTGCGTGCTGCGGTGGGCGCGCTTGGACGAGCGCGGCTGGGCGATCTCCGTGTACCCGCTCCGCCCGCAGTTGCTGTAGCCTTGTGCGGCGTCCTGGCGGCTGCGGCGATCTGGGCGCTCAGGACGCGGCGGCCGGCGCTGGCCTGGGGCGGCCTGGCTGCCGCGTTGAGCCTTCCCCTGGCTGTGCTGTGGCCCGCCGCCCCCGTCCTGCACCCCGGCACGCTGGAGGTGACAGCCATCGACGTAGGCCAGGGGGATTCGCTGCTCGTGGTGTCTCCCGAAGGCCGGACGATGCTCGTCGATGCCGGCGGTCCGGTAGGGCGCATTGCGACAAAGTGGGACGTCGGCGAGCAGGTCGTTGCGCCCTACCTTTGGTCACGGAGGCTGCGGCGGCTGGACGCCGTCGTCGTGACCCATGGGCACAGCGACCACATCGGCGGGATGCCTGCCGTGCTTCGGGACCTGCGACCCAGGGAGCTATGGCTCAGTCTCCAGCCGGGGCAGTCGTCCGCCATGCGCGACCTGCTGGCCGAGGCCAACAGCCTCGGAGTACAGGTTCGATGGCTGGCCGCCGGCGACCAGATGGACTGGGGAGGCGTGACGGCCTCCGTCCTTTCGCCGCAGCGTGGCTATGCCAACTACGGTGAGGCGCGCAACGATGATTCGCTGGTGATCCGGCTGGCTTGGCAACGGGCGAGCGTGCTGCTGGAAGGCGATGCGGAGGCTCCCAGCGAGGCGGCCATGGTGGCCAGCGGCCATTTAGCGCCCGTGACCCTGTTGAAGGTGGGCCACCACGGCAGCCGGACCTCAACCAATCCGGAGTTCCTGGCGGCGGTCGCGCCAAGGGCTGCGGTGATCAGCGTGGGCCAGCGCAACACCTTCGGCCACCCGCGCGCGGAGGTGCTCGAACGCCTGGAAGCGGCTCACGTGAAGACCTTCCGCACGGACCGGTTCGGAGCGGAGACTCTGCTGCTGCACCCGGACGGGTCCGTGATGGCGGAGCGGGCGTATAACTGAGCTACGCTGGGCGGTCCAGTGCGGGAGGTGTGGGTGAGCGAGCCGCGCAAGCAGTCGGAGATCAACCTGGAAGGGGTCAAAGACGCCCTGAAGGAACCCACACTGCCGCCCGAGCCGGCGCTCATGGAGGACACCCCCGAACCCCCGCAGACGCCCGCGGCCGCTCAGGAAGAAGCAAAGCTGCTTCGGCGGTTGCAGATGATGATGAACATGGTCATGGGGGTCATCGCGCAGGACAACACCCTGAGTTACGACGAGGCCGCGGCGATGGTGGCCGACGCCCGCACCGCTGCTTTGGCCATGTTTCCCGGCAAGGAACTGGCCTACGACCTGATCTGGAGGCCGCGCTTTCAGCGTCTGATGCGGGAGCGCTTCCGGCTGGTGTAGGGCGGCGTGGTGTAGGGCCGGCCCGCGAAAAACGGATTGATGACTCCTTTGCACGATGAAAGCCCGCCACAGGAACCGGGCGATGGCAGTAACCAGCCCGGTTCACCACGTGATCTCCGCAGGGCAGCGTCTGGTAATGCTGTGCTGTATGCGTCCTCGCGTCCGTCCCGTCATGGCTGCCCTCCTGTTCGCAGCGATGCTGGTACCTCAGGGGGCCGGCGCCGCCGTCGACAAGGACTGGACCACCGCGATCCCTCCCTTTCAGATTGGGGACAACCTGTACTACGTCGGGAGCCGCGATCTGGCGGCCTACCTGGTAACAACGCCGCAGGGCAGCATCCTGATCAACGCGAACTACACCAGTTCCCCGCCGCAGATACGCCACAGTGTGCAGATCCTGGGCTTTCGCTGGCGTGACATCAGGATTCTGCTCATCAGTCACGCGCACGCGGACCATGCCGGCGGCGCGGCCGGGATCCTGCGCGAAACCGGGGCGAAGTTCGAAGTCATGGACGGGGACGCAGACGTGATGGAGAGCGGCGGAAAGACCGACTTCGCCTTCGGCGGCGAGAGCAAGGGCCTGCAGTTTCCCCTGGCGCACGTGGACCGTGTTCTGCATGACGGCGACGCGGTGACCCTCGGAGGTGTGACCCTGATCGCGCACAAAACCCCCGGCCACACCAGGGGCTGCACCACGTGGACCACCGAGACGCACCTCCCGGGCGAGCCCGCCGGCGCGCTGCGCCACGTCGTCATCGGCGGGAGTTGGAGCGTGCTCTCGGACTACCGCCTGCTCAGCGTGCGGGGAGGCAAACCAGCCTCGTATCCGGGCATCGCGAGCGACTACACGACGACGTTTTCCGAGCTCCCCAGGTTGCGCTGCAACGTCTTCCTCGCCTCGCACGGCAGCACCTTCAACATGCTTGCCAAGCTGAAACGAATGCCTGCGGAGGGCCAGCGCGTCTGGATCGATCCCGAGGGTTACAAACAGGCGGTAGCGGCGGCACAACAGAGCTTCGAGACGGCGTACCGGCGCGAATCGGAGGAGGCAGAGCACGGTGGTTCCCAATGAGCGAACCTTCCGCAACACGCCTGCACGGGCTGGACACATTGCGCGCCGCGGCCATCCTCTCCGTGATGCCGTACCACCTCGTCAACCACTTCCCCGAGGCGCTGCATGGGCCCGCACGCTTCGGCTGGATGGGAGTGGACCTGTTCTTCGTTCTGAGCGGATACCTGATCGGGTCGCAGATGTTCCGGCCGTACCTGGGGGGCGGAACTCTCCGCATCCGCGACTTCTACGCGCGGCGAGCGTACCGCATTCTGCCGCTCTTCGTTGCGGTGCTGCTCCTGTACGTTCTCGTGCCCGCCTGGCGCGAAGCTCCCGGTCTGCAGCCGTGGTGGCAATTTGCGTCCTTCACGGAAAACCTGCTGATCGACTACCGTGACAACCAGGCCTTTTCGCACGCGTGGTCGTTGTGTGTGGAGGAGCACTTTTATCTGCTCCTGCCGCTGCTGACGGTGTTGCTGATGCGCCGGCCAGCGGCCTGGAAGGTGTACGCGATGCTCGTTGCTGTGCTTTTCCTCGGCGTCAGCGCGCGAGCGTTTGTGCTGCTGCATTCCTTGAGGCCATTAGGACCAGACAGCGATCTGTTCGCCACCAGGTATCTCGAGACAATGTACTACCCCACCTACGTGCGTCTGGATGGTCTGCTGGCCGGCGTGGCACTGGCGCTGGTGCGGGCATTCCGGCCAGGCTGGTGGGCCGCTCTTACCCGGCGCGGGCACAGCCTGGCGGGGGGTGCTCTGGCGGTGCTTGGTTTCGCCGCGTGGCTTTCGCTTCCCCGGTTCGAGTCCTTGAGCGGGAGAGCTGTCCTGGGTGATCTCTTTGGCTATCCCCTGCTGGGTCTCGGCTTCGCGATGCTGACCGCTTCCGCCCTGAGTACGAACGGCCTGCTTGCGCGAGTTCGCGTGCCCGGCGCAAGCGGGCTGGCCACCCTGGCCTTCAGCCTCTACCTGACACACAAAGAAGCCGTGCACCTGCTGCTGACCCTTCTTCCCAGGCTCCCCGACGGCACGTACTGGATGTTGCCGGTGTACTTCGGCGTGTGCGTTGTACTCGCTGCGGCGCTCCACTTCGGCGTGGAGCGGCCATTTATGAAAGTGCGGGAACGCCGGGCCAGGGGATTCTCCCGTCTGCCCGCGCTTGAGCTGCAGGCCCGCATGGATCCGGCGCTGTAGAAGTCCGCTGCGCTAATTGCCCGCCGTGGGCGCCAGCTTCTCCAGGGCGGCGAGGTGATGCAGATCGTGTCCCGCCGCAATCTCAACGATGGTCCACAGCGTGATCTCACCCATCTCCGGATGCGTCGCGGGACGCAGTTTGTCGGCTTCGGAGAGGCCATCGATTAAAGCCAGGTTCCAGCGGCGAAGCGGGATCCAGGTAGAGCGGGCAGCTTCGGTGGTGTACTCGACGCCGTCATAGGCGCGAGCCCACGCGTCCTGCTCGAAGGGTTGGAGCGATGGGTGATCCGCGCCGTAGAACGCGCGCAGGCGCCAGGCCCAGGCGATCTCGCAATCGGTCAGATGGCACAGGATCTCGCGAATGCTCCACTTGTGCGGTGCAGGTTTGTGCTCGACGGCCTCCGGCGGAAGCGCCGTCAGAATCTTAATCAGACGCGACGGCGTGGCCCGCAGAATCTCAGCGGGGTCGCGGCCTTCGAGCAGATGGACGTATGGGCGGGCTTTCTCTTCGCTCATGCGCCGTTGGATGCGCCCTGGGTGCCGGTTGCGGGCTCCATCGCCGTCCACGGGCTGTATTCGCCCACAGACCACTGGTAGCCCTCGGGGTCGCGGATGGCGAACGAGCGACCGCCGTAGCTCATGGTGCGGAGCTCGGCAAGGATCTCCGCACCGGCTTCCTGCGCGCTCTTCCAAACCGGATCGCAGTCCGGAACAACCAGGTAGGTGGAGGAGGTGACGCGCCCTTCCACATCCTGTGGATGGGCGTGAAGGTGCGGGTGAAGGCTGGGGTTGGACGCCGAGCCGAGCATGATCATGCCGCTGCCATGACGCAGCTCCGCATGCTGCACCGTGTTGTCCGGTCCGGGGTACACCGCGTGGCGCGTAAAGCCGAGGGCGCGCTCGAGGAAGTCGACAGCCGCATGCGCATCCCGGTACCGGAAGCTGGGGATAAGGGTTGAGCCACTCTGGATACCAGCCTGGATCCTGGTCTGAGTCCCGTTTTGGGAGGCTTCGGGCATGGTTTGGGACCTCCGCCAGCATCATCGGTCGATTCCGGGGCATCTGTACAGAGGATTCGGCTCGGAAGCGACAATGGAAATGGCGCGGCGTGCACGCCGGGCAGGAGAGTGGCAGTGGCAGAACAGCAGCGCGTCGTCGGCATTGACCTGGGAACAACCAATTCGCTCGTGGCGTTCATGGCGGGCGATCAGCCGGCGGTGATCCCCGGCGAGGATGGCTCGCCCATCGTGCCCAGCGTCGTGGCCTTCGATCAGGATACTGAACAGGGCTTTGCCGTCGGTAACGCAGCGCGCGATGTTCTGCTGACGAAGCCGGGCAATGCGGTCTACAGCATCAAGCGGCTGATGGGCCGCGACCTGGCGGACGTGGAACCGGAGCTGAAGCTGTTTCCCTTCAAGCTGGCCGAGGGACTGCAGCCCGGCGAGGTGCTGAAGCTAAACGTCGGCGGACTGACGCTGACACCGCCGGAGGTCTCCGCGTACGTGCTGCTGCAGTTGAAGCGCAACGCCGAGCGCTTCTTTGGCGCGCCCGTCACCAAGGCGGTGATCACGGTTCCGGCGTACTTCAACGATGCGCAGCGGCAGGCAACCAAGGACGCCGGCCGCATAGCGGGCCTGGAGGTGCTGCGGTTGGTGAATGAGCCCACGGCGGCTGCGCTGGCCTACGGCCTGGACAAGCTCCACGGCGGCAAAGACGGCACCATCGCCGTGTATGACTTCGGCGGTGGGACCTTCGACATCTCCATCCTGAAGCTGCACGAGGGAATCTTCGAGGTGATCGCCACCGGCGGCGACACGCACCTCGGCGGCGACGACATCGATAACCTGCTGACCGCGGTGGCGCTGGACGACATGAAGGGCGACCTCGGTGTGGACATCACCGGGCACCCGGAGGTGATCCAGGCGCTGCGTAAGGCCGTGATTGAGGCAAAGATCGCCCTGTCCTCCCAGCCAAGCGCGCGGATTCAGCTCCAATTGCCGGGCGGCGAACACTACCTGCGCGAGATCACGCGCGAGCAGTTTGAGGGGCTGATCGCCGATGTCGTCGAGCGCACCGCAGGGCCAGTGCGACAGGCGCTCAAAGACGCGCAACTGACCCCGGAACAGATCGACGAAGTAGTGATGGTGGGCGGGTCGACGCGCATACCGGCGGTGCGGGCACGGGTAGCGAAGCTGTTCAACCTGGAAGAGCGGGGCAAGAAGCTGCATACCGAGCTCAACCCGGACGAGGTGGTGGCGCTCGGCGCGGCGGTGCAGGCACAGATTCTCTCTGGCGCTGAAAACGCGGCGACCGAGGAGCTGCTCTTGCTGGACGTTACGCCGCTCTCGCTGGGAATCGAAGCGCTGGGCGGTGTTGTGGCCAAAATCATTCAGCGCAATTCCACCATCCCCGCCAGCGCGACAGAGCACTTCACCACAGGCGTGGACGGGCAGACCAACGTCGCCATTCATGTGCTGCAGGGCGAGCGCGAACTGGCCAAAGACTGCCGCTCCCTCGCCCGCTTCGACCTGAAGGGCATTCCACCCATGGTGGCCGGCCTGCCGCGCATCGAGGTCAAGTTCCTCATCGACGCCAACGGCATCCTCCACGTGAGCGCCCGCGAACAACGCAGCGGGCAGGAGGCGGAGGTCGAGGTCAAGCCCACCTATGGCCTCACCGATGAGCAGGTGGAGTCAATGATCCTCGAAAGCTTCGATATGGCAGAGCAGGACCTGCATGAACGGCAGGTGATCGAGGCCAGGAACGAGGGGCAGACGATCTACGATGCAGTTGAGAAGGCAATGCAGCAGCCTGTCTGGCAGCAACTGACGTCGATCGAGCATGAAGAGATCAAGGCGGCTACGCTGGACCTGAAAGCCTCTCTCGCCGGAGAGGACTACCGCGTCATTCGCAACGCGATCGAGCAGTTGGATAAGAAAACGCGACGGCTGGCCGAGTTGATGATGGACTCCGCCGTGAGCGGCGCCATCGGCGGCAAGACCATGTCGGCCGCGGGCGAGAGCCTGGGCGAAGGCCCTACCGCGCCGCACCCGTTTGCGCCGGCACAGATCTCGGAGAGCGAACCCGCTGCGCCGCCACCCACACCCACCGATCAAATCGATAAAACGGAGCAGGACCCGGAGACTCCGGGCGAGTCCACAGAAGACTAGCCGTAGGCTGAAGGCTGCAGTCCGCCCGCATCATTGATGGAGAGCCGCTGAGCAGCGGCTCTCGTACGGACTCCGGAAGAAACAATGCCATGAATGCGTTTCTGTTGCAGGTGGTGCACTCCCCCACGCCCTGTGGCAGTGAGGCGATCATGGATGTTCTGGAAGGCGGTGATGGGCTCGCCGTACACTGAGGATGTCATGTCTGAACACGAAGAGAAGCCGCTGCCTGCGATCGATCTATCCATTCCGCCCGCGCCCAACATGGTGCGCGTCACCTTTAAGCCGGAAAACAAAACCGTAGAGTTCCCCTTCGGTTCCCTGCCCTACGACGGCCATGGTGAGCCCATGAGTTTTCTGGACGTCGCCGAGAACTATGGCATTTTCCTCGACCATGCCTGTGGCGGCGTATGCGCCTGCACCACCTGCCACCTTTTCGTGCTCGAAGGCGCGAAGACGATCTCCGAGCCGGAAGAGAAAGAGCTCGATCGCATGGACTTGGCCCCGGGACTGCAGCTGAACTCGCGCCTCGGCTGCCAGGCCGTCATCGAAAAACCCGGAACCTATGTAGTGGAGATTCCCGCGTGGAACAAGAACTACGTGCAGGAAGGCAAACCAGTAGCGAAGTAGCGGCTGGTTGCTGGTGGCTGGTGGCTGGTGGCTGGTAGCTAATGCCTAGCGGCTAGCACGTACCACGTACCACGTACCACGTGACCACGTACCACGTACCACGTACCACGTAGAACCTACAACCTAAAACCTAAAACCTAAAACCTAAAACAGCGTCGGCCACTCCACCATCGAGTGATGCTTGAAATCCTGCTGCAGCGTGAGTGTCAGCTCATGGCGGTCCCGCAGAACCGCAAGGGTGATGGGACGTCCCTTGGCCGCATGCAGCCGCTTGGTCCAGTCCGTAGTGCTGCGCAGCGTGTACAGGTCAGCACGCACCACAACGTCCCCGGCCCGCAGGCCCGCATGAGCGGCAGGACTGCCCGGCAGCACCGAGTGCACCAGAAGCCCCGTCCCTGGCGCGGCGCCGAAGAAGCCCGCGAGCTGCGGCTCCATCGCGTCGAGCACAGCGCCGGTGTAGATGCTGCCATGCACGATGTGGCCGATAAAGCCGGAGCCTGGCGGCGGAGTGGCCGGTGCCATCGGCGCGGGTGGTTCGGCTGAGTCCGGGGGTGGCGGATCCACGTCCGCATGCTCCGCGAAGCCAAACAAGGCAACCGGGGGGCTGGACGACGGGGGAGCTGCCTGCTCGTTGGCGGCAAGGTGCGCAAGGGCGGCCCGGTCCACCTCTTCCCGTGTGCCAAGCTGCGCGCTCAGCGTTAAAGGATGCCCACTGCGAATCACCCCAAGGGCAATCTGTACGCCGGCGCCCGCGTCGTGGATCATCCGGCGCAGAGCCTCCGCCCCGGCCAGGGCCTGGCCGTTCAGGCTCACAATGATGTCGTGGGCGTGCAGACCGGCCTTGCCCGCGGGCCCATCATGATCGACCATGAGCACCTCGATCCCACGCCCGCTCCCCAGTCGCAGTGACTTGAGCTGGTCGTCTGGCAGATCGTGGAACTCGATGCCGAGATAGCCGGGCGCGTGTCCGTTCGCTGTGCCCCGCAGGCCGGGCGAACGGGCCGGCTGCCAGCGCCGGGAAGCGTTCGCCGGAAGCACACTTAGACCCAGAAATCCGGTACACAGGAGAAGGCCCATCGCGTGAAGGACCCCGGGTCTCGAACGCGCGACCCGGGGCGCCATGAGGGACAAACGCGAGCAGATCCTCAACATGGCGACCTACTCGACGTCCGAGGCGCTTTGGAGCACCTGGAAAGAGGCGTTGCGGACAGCGGGGTTGGCGTCCTCCGCCGAGACAGCGCGCAGGGCCTGACGGACGCTGGAGTCCGCGCCCACCGGCGACAGCAGCGAGATCGCCTGCGTTCGTACCGACTCGCTCCTGTCATGCATCAGCGCTTCCAGTACGGCGTCGCGCACGTGAACGTCTTCGGCAACGTAGGGCTCCAGTCCGTTCAGGGCATGGAGCCGCACGGCAGCGCTCTTGTCATACCGCAGACTGTTCACCAGCGCCAGACGAAGATCGCTGGACGCGTCCTCGGAGCCGTCCGAGGGCCCGCAGGCGTGGCCGGTGCGACACTCGTCCGCCACCAGGGACACGGCCGCTTCGTGGGCCTTGCTGTTGGCGGCAAGCTTGGTTCCGATCAGCAGCAGATTGCGGATCTCCGGGTCGTTCATCGAGCCCTGCATGCTCTCCGGCACCAGGCGGTTGTACTCGACCTCCACGCGATCGGAGTTCGGCGTCTGACGAATGCCGGAGACGCTGGCGATGTCGCCCTGCATGGGGTGCGAGATCACCACCGGCCCCTGTTTGGGCGGGGTGTGCCGCACCTGGTACCGGGTAAGCGCATTGCCGCCCAGAAACCCGACGCCGAGCAGGAAAATGGCAAGCGCCGGTGAGCCGGTGACGAAGCCCAGCCAGCGAAACGCATTGCCCGCCAGCCGCTGCGAAAAAGACCGCGGCGGGAGCGCATCCAGCGCCTCATCCAGCGCCATCCGGGAGGCCGCCAGCAGGTTGGGGGACGGATCGACGACGGGGTCGACCGCGAGCGTCTCGTTCAGGGCGAGGTAGGCGTTCCACTCCCGGCGGCAGTCCGCGCAGGTGTTCAGGTGCTGTTCGAGTGGGAGCAGAAGCTCGTCGGAGAGCTCTCCGTATTGGGCGAAAACAATGCTTTCTTGCGCGTCCTGGCATCGCATGGGTGCGTTCCTCGTGTGGCCTCTCATAAGCGTGCTGCGGGTGCGGGTCGTTTGCTGAGTGCCCGCTTGGGTGTTGCTGGATCTTCGTCTTCGTCTTCGCTGTTCGGTCTTCGTCCTGATGTTGATCTTTCTGGCTAGCAGCTAGGAGCTAGGGGCTAGGAGCTTCGTTACCTCACTTCCGCCAAACGGGCGCGAAGCTTGCGGGTCGCGCGGAAGAGGGTATTCTTCGCAGTCTCTTCCGTCGTGGAGAGCATCTCCCCGATCGTGCGCAGCTTCAGGCCCTGGTAGTGCTTGAGTTCAAAGACCATGCGTTCCCGCGGTGTGAGTTCGGCAAGAGCGCTCTGAATGGCCGCGTACTGGTGTTTGCGTTCGAGCTCGCGGTCAGGGTCGGCCGTGGCGCGGTCGTCCTGCACGTTCGCCATCAGGTCCATCTCTTCGCCGGCCCCGTCCAGCACCGTGCCGGGATCCTCGCGGCGGCTCTTGCGGCGCCGCAGTTGGTCCAGGCAAAGGTTTGTGGCGATCCGGTACAGCCACGTGTAGAACGAGCACTCAAAGCGAAAGTTCGACAGGTGCCGGTAGGCCTTGATGAAGGCCTCCTGATGCACATCCTGGGCATCCTCTTCGTTGCCGAGCATGTGCAGCGCCAGACGGAGGACGCTGCGGTCGTAGCGACGGACCAGCGAATCAAAAGCCGAGCGGTCTCCCTTCTGCGCGGCGCGAATCAGGTCGTCGTCTTCGGCACGCTGCTGGGCGCGCGCCTCCATCTCCTGCGGAGTGAGGCGAACGCGGGCTCCGGATTGGGCAGCGGATCGTGCTTCGACCTTCGGCATGCGTACTGCCGGAGATTCTACCGCTGCGGTAGACGTGGCGGCTGTCCCCAGGGTCTCCTGCAGGCCAAGCGCAAAGGGGCTGACACGCCGGCGGCTGGTCTCGCCGGGGAGGACGATCGCGGGGGAGGTGCTCATGCTTTAGGCTGACTCCGGAGTCAGGGGGTCATTACACTGGCTTGGACGCATGTGTCTGACTCTGGTGAGCAGCATGCTTCCACTCCCGCCAACTCGAAACGTCCAAAGGACCTGCTAGGATGAGCTAGCAGGAGACCTTTCCCATGGTGACCGCAACCATCTTCGAAGCTAAGACCAACCTTTCCGAGCTGATCAAGAAAGCCCAGGCCGGCGAGACAGTCGTTATTACCTCCGGACGGGAAAAGACACCCGTGGCGAAGCTGGAGCCCATGCAACCGAAGAAGCCGCAGCGACTCGGTCTGCTCTACGACCCGAACTTCAAGCTGCCGGATTCCTTTTGGGATCCGCTCTCAGACGAAGAATGTGGATACGCTGACGATCCGCTCCTTCAATCCGGGGACAGCCAGTGAGGCTCCTGCTCGACACGCATGCCCTGCTTTTGGCCGTGCTGACACCGACACGGTTGAGCAGAGCCGCGGCGAGCGCGATCGGCGCCGTCGACCACGAGATCGTCGTCTCCGCAGCCACTGCATGGGAGATCGCGACCAGAGTCCGGATTGGGAAGCTGCCCTGGGCAGAAGCACTGGAGCGCGACTTCCTCATGCACGTGGCGAACGCAGGCTACGTGATGGCGGACGTCACACCCGAGATCGCGCTCAGAGCAGGCCGCCTCCCCGGCGACCATCGCGATCCCTTCGACCGCATCCTCGCGGCGCACGCCCTCGCCGAAGACATCCCCATCATCAGCGCCGACCCCAAGCTGGACACGTTTGGCATTCGCCGCCTTTGGTGACCCGCGCTGCACATCTTGGTCACGAGGGGGGAATCCCGTCCCTCTCAAGCGCCGAAGGCGCTACGCGCTCTACCGCGAGGTGGACCGCTCGCATCTCAACATTGCCGTGACGAACGCAGCCTTGTACCTGTACAGTGCGCGTCGAGAGGGATTCGCAAAAGCATGCAAAGCAAGCGTTGGGGAATCGCTGTGGCTGCTGTGGTTCTACAGATTGCCTTGGGCGCGGAGTACGCCTGGAGCGTCTTCAGCAAGCCGTTGGCCGCCCGTTTCCACTGGACCGGACCGCAGGTCGCGCTCACCTTCACGATCGCTATTTTTCTGGTCGGTTTCGCTGCCTTCGCCGGTGGACTGTGGAGCAACCGCAGCGGCCCGCGTATCGTCGCCATGACGGGCGGCTTGCTCTACGGGCTGGGCGTGATGCTGGCCAGCCAGGCAGATAAGGGCCTCTTTGTTCTTTACCTGACCTATGGCGTGATCGGCGGCATCGGCCTGGGGTTTGCCTACATCATCCCCATTGCGACGCTGGTGAAGTGGTTCCCGGATAAGCGCGGCCTGATGACCGGTGTCGCCGTCGGCGGCTTCGGCGCCGGCGCGCTGGTGACCGCGCCGATCGCGCGCAGCCTGATCGCCAGCGTTGGGGTGCTCACGACATTTCTGTACCTCGGCATCGCGTTCCTGATTGTGTGCGTGCTGGCAGCCTATTTCATGGAGAACCCGCCGGAAGGCTTCCGGCCCGAGGGCTGGGCACCTTCTGCCGCCTTGCAGAAACGCGAAGGTTCACGCGACTTCACCCTGGGCGAAGCGCTGCGCAGTTGGCAATGGTGGGCGCTCTGGCTGCTGCTCTTCCTGAACACCTCCGCGGGCATAGGCGTGATCTCCCAGGAGTCGCCGATCTTCCAGGAGGTCGCAGGCGTCACTGCAGCAGCGGCGGCTGGCATGGTCGGCATCGCTGCCTTCGGCAACGGCGCCGGGCGTATCTTCTGGGCCTGGGTGTCCGATCTGATTCCACGCCGGTTCGTGTTCCTGATCATGTTTCTTCTGCAGGCTGTGCTCTTCTGGTTACTGCCCAGTGTGAACAGCCAGACGCCGCTCACCGTGGTCGCCTTTGTCATTCTTCTCTGCTACGGCGGCGGTTTCGGCACCATGCCCGCCTTCACGGCGGACTACTTCGGTCCCAAATTCGCCGGCACCATCTACGGATTGATGCTGACAGCATGGGGTTTCGCCAGCGCCTTCGGCCCTCCCCTGATCGCCCACATCCACCAGGTAAGCGGGCACTACACGGCGGGGCTTCACATCCTGTCCATCGTCCTGCTGGTCTCGGCCATTCTTCCGTTCATCGTTCGTCCCCCGCGCACGGATACCGCCGTTCCGGTCGGCTCCGTTCCCGTACGGTAAAACTCGCGGCGGACCCAGGCTGCGCCCCTCCAGCCTCCCTCGCGTCCAATGGCGTATGCGCCCTGGCCGCGCGGGAGGCTCTTTCTTTGTCCGGTTTCGATCCACGCTCCATTGATCGCCGTTCTTTCCTGCGGCAAACGGTAGCCTTCTCGGCCCTGGCCGCCATGCATCCCGGAGCGCTTTTTGCCGAAGCCTTCGGCGACGATTCCCCTGCCCCGAACCCGGCCAACCCGCACATGCTGCTGCTGGGAGACTGGGGTGCGGATCACTACCCCAAGCAGCAGGGCGCGGTCGCCGCGCAAATGAAGCGCTTCGTCGACACGAAGCAGGTGCACCCCCAAGCCGTGTTCCTGTTGGGCGATAACTGGTACGGCAACATGCTGGGCGGACTCGACTGCGCTCGCTGGCAGACGGACTTCGAGCAGATGTACCCGACGTCTCACTTCCAGTGCCCCTTCTACGCCGTACTAGGGAACCATGACTACGAGCACCGCATCGACAGCAAAGCCGAGCTGCAACTGGCCTATGCGCAGCACGTAAAAACCCGCTGGACGATGCCGGGCCACTACTACACGTTCCCCTGGCCTCAGACGAACCCGGTCATCACCTTCATCTGCCTGGACTCCAATCTCCCCGGAACCAAGGATGACCCCTTCCCGTGGAGCTTCACCATGAGCCATAAGCAGGCCGACGAGCAGGATCAGTGGTTTGCGGCGCAGCTCTCCAGGCCGCGCGCCACTCCCTTTCTGGCCGTGGTCTGCCACCATCCGCTCTACACCAACGGCGTGCACAAGGACAATAAGCTGCTGCTGAAGCGCTGGGAACCCATGGTGCGGCAGGCAAAAGTCGATTTCTGGATCACCGGCCACGACCACGACCTGCAGCACATCGAGTTTGCGGGACATCCGACCAGCTTCGTCATCTCCGGCGGCGGTGGCGCGGAACTCGTAGACTGGACCACGGACCCGGCCAGGCGCGGGCCCTTCGGCTCCAAAGTGCTCGGGTTCTCCGATCTGGAGATCGTCGACGGCGCGGTCGTGCTGCGGCACATCGACGTGAACGGAGCGGAACTGCACGCTTTTCGCAAGACGCCGGACGGCAAGGTGACCTTGTTGAAGCCGCTGGGCTCCGCTTGAGGCAGGGGGACCTGCCGGATGGAAGGCCCTTCCCACATCTGACGGCCAGCCCAGGTATCCCCTTCGGTCGGCGCTGCTCTACACTAAGGCCCGATGGCTTCGCTGTTCCCTGATGATCGTCGCCCCTCGGGCTCCCGGCCTCCGTTTCGCAAGTACCCCGCCCGTCCGAAGGCCGCGCCTGCCGAGCTCCCTTCCCTCCCCGAAGGCTGGATCCTCGCCCACTGCGACGGCGGCGCCCGCGGCAATCCAGGTCCGGCGGGTTTCGGAGCCGTGGTGGTGGACGATGCCGGGGTCCCCCTGGCGGAGCTCAGCGAGTTCCTCGGCTTTCGCACAAATAATTTCGCTGAATACTCCGGCTTGCTCGCCGTGCTTGCCTGGGCGGTCGAACACGGTCACGCAAAGCTGCGTGTGGTCTCGGACTCCGAGCTGATGGTGAAGCAGATTCAGGGCAAGTACAAGGTGAACTCGCCCGACCTGAAGCCGCTGCACGAGGAGGCCCGCCGCCGCATCGCGCGACTGGCGGGCTTTGAGATCCACCACGCGCTACGTCACAAAAACAAGGTCGCCGATGCGCTCGCCAACGAGGCCATGGACCGGGGCATGGGGAAGCCTGCCGCAGCCGGCGAGACCCGTGGAGCTCCCACGGCAACCCCCTATCCGCAGCGGGCGACCGCGCCCCCTGCACCGGCCAGCATGGCGGGACCGTCCAGGACAGCCGAGCCGCAACAAGGGATGCTGCGGGGCTTCGTACGCGACGGTGTGGTCCACCTGCTCGGGGGTAAGACGCTGCCTGAAGGTTCTTTTGTAAAGATTCTGCCGGAGTAGCCGATAAGGGTGAGTGTGGATCGCGTGGCATGCATGGAGAGGCTGAAGGTCCGGGATTGGCGCCGCGCAGTCCGGGCGACGTGGGTGTTCCTTGCCCTCCTTCTTCTCCCGGGCGGGAGCCGGCCGGCACGTGCCGAA
This sequence comes from uncultured Acidobacteriaceae bacterium, assembly GCA_964252405.1. GTDB lineage: Bacteria > Acidobacteriota > Terriglobia > Terriglobales > Acidobacteriaceae > Granulicella. Next base: position 45,262 of record CAXUNH010000004.1, read on the forward strand.
GCTTCCGATCCAGCCGCCCTAGCTGCTGTGAAGCAGGCCGTGGCGGCCGAACTGAACGCCGCAAAGACCGACAAAACGCCTTGGATCTACCGCGATCACGATATTCAGCCGGGAAAAGACTCCGTCTACCAGGTCGTGGAGACGCCCAGGGGCGACCTGCGACGTCTGGTCGAGTTGAACGGAAAGGTCCTGACCGGCCCGGCAGCGGAAAAAGAGGCTGACCGGCTTCGCGAGTTCGTCAACAGCCCGGACGAGCTGGCCCACCGGCGCAAGATGGCCGAAAGTGACGATGCCCAGGCGCGCGAGTTTCTGGCCATGTTGCCGCAGGCGTTTGTCTGGTCCGTGGTCAACGCTTCACCCCAGGCCATCACGATGAAATTTCACCCCAACCCGGCCTTCAACCCGCCGGACGCGCAGTCGCGGGTGCTGGGCGTGATGGCGGGCCAGATGGTCGTGGCCCGCGACGGCAATCGCATCCAGTCCCTGCGCGGCGCGCTCACCGATGATGTGAAATTCGGTTTCGGTCTCTTCGGCAAGATCGACAAAGGCGGAACGTTCAATGTGGAGCGCCGCGAACTGGCCCCCGGCAAGTGGCAGATCACGGAGACCCACGTTCACATCGGGGGGCGTGCCCTTCTGTTCAAGACGATCGGCCAGCAGGAGGACGAAGTCAAAGCGGATTGGCGCATCTCGACTATTCCGGATCTGCAAGCCGCCCTCCGGGAGTTGACCAAGTAGGACACAGAGCGACGCGTGACATGCCCCAGAAGTTCGCATCCCGAAGCGTCGCAACGCACTCTAAAGAGGCGTGCAGATTCGTTCGACACTCCTCACGGCGGCAGCCGCGGCCCTTTTTGTGCCGTGCGGCGCCGCTTTTGCGCAGAACACTCCGGCCGCGCCGCCGGTTGGGGGCGCCAACCCTTCGCCCACCGCAGCTCCGGTACCTGCCGGGCTCCCGCCCGCACCCAGCGCGTTGCTCGCAGGTCAGGGAGGAGCGCCCGCAAAACCGGCCGGCTCCGGACTGAAGTTTGTCGCACCGGCGACCACCCCTGGCCCTGGCGGCTTCCTTGTGGAAAAAGCGCAGGCAGGGCCCCTGGCCCTCTCGCTCGACGACGCGATCTCACTGGGCCTGCAGCGCAACGTTCGCCTGAAGTTTGAACACGCCAACCAGCGCACCGTGCGCGGCTACAGGGGTCAGATCGCGAATGCGTTGCTGCCGGACCTTCAGTTCCGGGCCGCTTCAACGGCGCAGGAGCTGGACCTGTCGGCGCTTGGCTTCAATCCCACCAAGGTGGGCCCGCTGCTCTCCCGTTTCGGCATCAACCCGAGTACGGTGCAGCCGATCGTGAAGGTCGATACCACCACCGCGCAGATCAGTCTGGATCAGCAGCTTTTCAACCTGCCTGATTTCGAGCTCTACCGGGCGATCAAGCCGGAGTTTAAGTCCGTGGACCTGAATGTCGCCGACTCAGACGAGCAGCTGGTTCAGGCGGTGGCCACGGCCTATCTGAAGGTGCTGGCGGATCAGGCCAATCTCGACAATGCCATCGGGCAGGAGATCGCGGCAAGGGCCGTTCTCGAACAGGCGACCCAACTGGATGTGGCCGGCGTGGGCGTGAGGCTTGACGTGCTGCGCGCCCAGGTGGACTACCAGCAACGCCAGCAGGCGCACGTCTCGGCAGACGCGCAGTTGGACAAAGACGGCATTCAGCTCAACCGGATCATGGGGCTTCCCGCCGGCCAGGAGCTGGACCTGACGGACGATACTCCCTTCGCGGAGCTCGGCGACTTCAACCTGGACCAGGCGAGGCAGACGGCCTACGCGCACCGCAACGATTTGCTCGCCCTGCAGCAGAGCATCATCGTGGCGAGCCACGAGGTAAAGGCCGTCAAGTACCAGCGCCTGCCAACGCTCGCGGTGAACGGCTTCTACGGTGTCTTGGGCGAGACGACCGGGCTGTATCACGGCGTATTTACCGCCGAGGGCAGCGTGAAGTTCCCGGTCTTCCGCGAGGCCGGCCAGCGTGGCGAGCAGGAGACGGCCGAGGCGCAGCTTCAGCAACTCCGCGACCAGGAAGACAACCTGCGTGGCACCATCGACGCCCAGATCCGGACCAGCCTGCTGGATGTAAACACCGCCTCCCAGTTGGTTCGCGTAGCGCAAAGCAATGTTGACCTGTCGCAGCAGGAGTTGGCGGATGCCCGCGATCGCTTCACGGCAGGCGTGGCGGACAACCTCGAGGTAGTCGACGCGGAGGCCGCGGTGACCGGCTCGCAGGCCCAGTTGGTCAGCGCGCTCTACCAGTTCAACGTGGCCAAGGTGAGCCTCGCCCGAAGCACGGGCCTGCTGGAGTCGCGGTACCGTGCCTTTCTCGGCATGTGACCCGACCAGGAACCGCGTCAGGGCCCAGCGACAAAAAGCCTCTCCTTCTGAGTTGGTCCGGCGGCAAGGATAGCGCCTGGTCGCTCCATCGCCTGCGGTCCTCGCCCCGGTGGCGTGCCTTCGAGGTGGTGGGCCTGCTTACCACCGTGAATCGCCACTTCGCGCGCGTGGCCATCCACGGGTTCCGCGAAGAACTCCTTCGATTGCAGGCCGGGGCAACAGGTTTGCCGCTATGGACCGTGGACCTGCCCTGGCCCTGTACGAACGCCGACTACGAGGCCGCCCTGACGCCTGCCTTGCAGAGGGCGGTCGAGGGCGGCATCCACGGAGTCGCCTTCGGCGACCTCTTCCTCGAAGACATCCGGCGGTTCCGGGAGGCGGCGCTGGCGCCCTTCGGGCTCGAACCCCTCTTCCCGCTTTGGGGTGAGCCGACCGCCGCGCTCGCCCGGGAGATGATCGCGGGTGGGCTGGAGGCGCGCCTCACCTGCGTCGACCCCCAGCGACTTACCGCCGACTTCGCCGGCCGGCCCTTTGACGCGGATCTGCTGGCCGATCTCCCCGCAGACGTTGACCCTTGCGGCGAACGCGGCGAGTTCCACAGCTTTGCCTTCGCCGGGCCGATGTTCCGGCGTAGGATCGACGTATCGCCCGGCCACGTGGTTCTCCGGGACGGCGCTGTGTATGCCGACCTCTTGCCGCTGCATCCTGCCGAAGACCCCACAAAGCGAGCCCCGAACCCGAGGTGACGTGAAGGCCCGGCGCCACATTGTCCAGACGAGGGGCCTGGCACGGGTCGTGAAGCCTGTTCTCCTCGGACTTCTGCTGGGGGCAGTCCTTCCCGGAGCGGCCCAAGTGCTGGCCCGCCCTGGATGGGCAGGGTCCGGCGTGGCTCCCGAGCCGTGGTGGCGGCGCGCGGTGTTCTACCGGGTCGACCCCTCGCGCTTTCAGGACTCCACCGGGAATGGCACCGGCGATCTGGAGGGCCTCGCGCAGCGCCTCGACTATGTGCAATCCCTTGGCGTAGACGCACTTCTGCTCGACGGCGCCTTCGATGCCGCTGGCCTGGAAGACCTCGTTCGGGAGGCCAGCCGTCATCACCTGCGAGTGGTCGTAGCGATCCGTCCGGCTTTGGCGCAAGGGCCTCGTCCTGCCCTCCTGAACACGGTGCATGACTGGCTCGGCGCCGGCGTGGCCGGCATCTCGCTCCCGGAAACCGGCACCCCAGCAGGCGCCTCCTACCCCGCGCTCGTGGCGAGCCTCCGTGGTGTGCTGCAGAGCCTTCCCGGAGAGCGGGTCCTGCTCACCGACCCCGTCCCTACACTGCCAGGCAGTACGCCCGGCTCCCAGCGTCGAGATCACGGCGTCAGCACGGTGCGGGCCCGGGGTGGCCAACTAGTCACCGCAGCGGCTCTCCCCGTCGCGTCGGCGGGGGTAGCCCAGCTCCGGGCTGTCCTGGCCGCCGCCGGCGGGCGCACAGCGGAGGACACGGACGGGCTGCTGCAGTTTGCGACGGACCCCGCCACGGGATCGGCGGACGCGGCGGCGTATGCCGTCATGCTGCTGGCCTCCCGCGGCGCCGCGGAGTTTAGCTTCGGTGACGAACTCGGATTGAACCTGGACT
>CAXUNH010000005.1:0-46183 GCA_964252405.1 uncultured Acidobacteriaceae bacterium
CAACCAGCAACCAGCAACCAGCAACCAGCAACCAGCAACCAGCAACCAGCAACCAGCAACCAACCACCTACCCTCCCGCCAGCTTTTGCAGCGACGCAACGATCTCCGGGCTTGTCCAGTCTTGCGCGCCGATGAATTTGCGCCGGATGATGCCCGCTTTGTCGATGACGTAGGTCTCCGGCGGACGGAAGGTCCCGAAGCTGGCGTGCGCGCTGCCGCCTTCGTCCAGAACGCTGAGGAACGCCACGGGGTGGCGCGTGAGGTAGGCCTGATAGGTCGCGGCGTCCTCGTCAAAGGCGACGCCGATGACCTTGACCTGCGGCAGCTGCTGTTGCAGCGCCTCGAGGGAGGGCATCTCGGTGATGCACGGGGCGCACCAGCTTGCCCAGAAGTTCAGGACGACCACCTGCCCGCGTAGGGCTTGCAGATTCACGGCATGCTGGCCGTCATTGACGGCGATCATGGGTGCGGGGCGGCCGAGCTGCTCGGGGTGGTCGCCGCGATCGCAGCCCGAGACGAGCAGCGCAACGACGAGTGCTGCGGAGGCCGCCCGCGTCGGCGTTTTCCAGTGACATCCCATGGCTTTCTATAATACGAAGCTGTGCGCGCCGGGTCTGACGAGATGAACGAAAAGAAGGAGCCGGCGCGGCCCGCAGTCGGCAGCTATACGCCGGTGCTGGGGCTGTTTTCTGACGACGAACCCCGCCCCCTGCCTGCCCTGGAGCCCGCATCCGAGCCGAAGGCGAAGGCTCCGCTGGAGCTTTCGGTCATTATCCCGGCGCGGAACGAGGAAGCGAACCTCCGTGCGTGCCTGGAGACGCTGGTGGCGCAGGGGGAAAAGATCTTCGCGCTGGACCGCGACTGGGAGATCCTCGTCATCGATGACGACTCGCAGGACCGCACCCGCAGCATCGCGCAGGAGTTTGCCGGGAAGTACCCCGGCGTGCGGCTACTGAGCGCGCCTTCGTTCGAACTGCGCGGATCGCAACGTGGCTTCACGGGCAAGACGAACGCGTGCTGGGCCGGCGCGCAGGCCTCGCAGGGCCGCTGGCTGCTGTTCACGGACGCCGATACGCGGCATGAGCCGGGCAATCTGCGGCGGGCGCTGCATGAGGCCGAACGCAACAAGGTGGCGCTGCTTTCCTACTCGCCGCGGCAGGTGATGACGGGGCTGGCCCAACGTTTGCTGATGCCGCTGGTCTTTTCCGAGCTGACCAGCGCGTACCCACCGGCGAAGGTGAACGATCCGGCCGAGCGCATCGCCGCGGCCAATGGGCAGTTCCTGATGGTGGAGCGTGAGGCGTACTTCGCGGCCGGGGGGCACCGGGTGGTCGGCCGCTCCGTGCTGGAAGATGTGGACCTTGCCTTCAACATCAAGCGCGCGAAGCACGCCATCCGGCTGCGCTATGCGCCCGACGCGGTTTCCGCACACATGTACCGCGGATTCGGCGACATGGTGGAAGGCTGGACCAAGAATCTCGCGCTGCTGTTCCCGCATGCCCTCAGGCTGGCATTATGGCGGGTGCTCGACATACTGCTGCTCTTGCTCCCGCTGCTCATCCCGTTGCTGCCCTACCTGGTGACGTGGCAGCGTGTCGCGATCCTGGCGCTGTGGGCGCGCACGTTGCTGCGCTTCTACCAGCGCGTGGCACGGGCTCATTTTCCCTTCTTTCCGTCGGCGGTTGCCCCATTGGGACTGCCTCTGTTCGTGTACTTGCTGCTCTCCAGCTACGTGCGGCATCGCGTGTTGCACACGGTCTCGTGGAAGGGCAGGGAGTACCGGACGTGAGAGCATCGCTCCCGAGTGCCCGGCATCCAACACCTAGCGCCCGCTTATGATCCTTCTGACCCGCAAAGCCGAATTTGCCGCTGCCCACTTCTACTGGAACCCGCACTGGAGCGAAGAGGAGAACCGCCGTGTCTTCGGCAAGTGCGCCAACCGGCAGGGCCACGGGCATAACTACACACTCGAGGTCACGGTGAAGGGAAAGACCGACCCGGTAAGCGGCTTTGTGGTGGATCTGAAAGAGCTGAAGGACATCATGGAGCGCGAGGTGGTCTCCGTGTACGACCATCGTCATCTGAACTTTGAGGTGCCGGAGTTCACGGGGGTGCAACCCACGACGGAAAACATCGCCCTGGCGATCTGGCGCCGGCTGGACGGCAAAGTTCCGCATGCGACGCTGCACCGGGTGCGCGTGTATGAGGCGCCGGACCTGTTCGCCGACGTGTACGGAGAGGCCGCATGAGCACGGCACCCGGGACCACACTGAGAGTGGACCTGAACCGTCGATTCCGGTTCAGCGCATCGCATCGGCTTCACGTGGATCACCTCAGCGCGGAAGGCAACCGCGCGCTCTTCGGCAAGTGCAACAATCCCTATGGGCATGGACACAACTACGTGGCCCAGGTGACGGTTGCCGGACAGGTGGATGCGGAGACCGGCATGGTGGTCAACCTGGCGGACCTGGACGCCTTTGCCGCGAAAGAGCTGCACGCGCGCTTTGACTGTGCGAACCTGAATGAGGACGCGGCGTTTGCCACGTGCGTGCCCAGCACAGAGAATCTCTGCCTGGAGCTTTGGCGCGTGTTTGCGCGATTCGCCACCGGGCACCCGGGCCTCGCCTTGCGGCGCATCCGCATTGAAGAAACCAGCAACAACGCATTCGACTACTTCGGCGACGGTGCGCCTGTGCCGTCGGTCGACTGAGTCCAGAAGAAAGGCTGCACGAAAAGCCGCGATGATCACCAAATCTCCTTTGGAAGCACCCAGCCCGGAGCATCCGAGCAGCACGGCTGCCGCCCAGGCGCGTGAAGCCGAAGGTCTTGCGCTCAAAGACGCCAGCCTGCGACAGATCTATGCCGAGATCCTTACGCGCATCGGCGAGGACCCGGCCCGCGATGGTCTGGTGGACACGCCGATGCGTGTGGCGAAGTCGATGCACTTCCTGACGCGCGGCTACCACCAGACCGTGGAAGAGGCCATCGGTGGCGCGTTGTTTGATGTCGACTACGACGAGATGGTGATCGTGCGGGACATCGAGTTCTACTCCCAGTGCGAGCACCACCTGCTGCCGTTCTTCGGCCGCGCGCACATCGCCTATGTGCCGCAGGGCAAGGTCATCGGCCTGAGCAAAATCCCGCGCATTGTGGATGTGTTCGCCCGTCGTCTGCAGGTGCAGGAACGGCTTACGCGCGAAGTGGCGGACGCGATCGAAGACGCCATTCATCCGCAGGGGGTGGCGGTCATTATGGAGGCGCAACACCTTTGCATGATGATGCGCGGGGTGGAAAAGCAGAGTTCAAAGACCGTGACCAGCGCCATGCTCGGTGCGTTCAAGTCGCAGATGCAGACACGGAGTGAGTTTCTGTCGCTGATCGAGCACCACCGGTGAACGGACTTCTGGTACTGGACAAGCCGTCCGGTGTGACTTCGCACGATGTTGTGTACGCCGTGCGCCGTGCGACCGGGGAAAAATCCGTGGGCCATCTCGGCACGCTGGATCCCATGGCGACCGGTGTGCTCCCGTTGATGCTGGGCAAGTACACGCGGCTGGCACAGTTCTTCAACTCCGCCGAGAAGCAGTACACCGGCACGATCCGCTTCGGGTGGAGTACAGACACCTTCGACGCCGAGGGCGAGCCCACCTCCGCCCCTCAATCGCTCACGCGAACGCTTGGGGAACTGCGGGAGCTTGCAAGAGTCTTCCACGGCGAGATGGATCAGATGCCGCCCGTCTACTCCGCCAAGAAAATCAACGGTGTGCCTGCGTACAAGCTGGCGCGCGCAGGGAAGGACGTGCCGGTAAAGGCCGCGCGCATCTGCATTCATGCGTTTGAGCTGACTTCCCTGGAAGGAGAGCTTGCAACCTTCCGCATGCACGTCTCTTCGGGCGGATATGTGCGTTCCGTGGCGCATGAGCTTGGCCTGCTTGCGGGCTGCGGTGCGCACCTGGCCAGCCTGCGCCGCGTGGCCGCGGGTGCTTTCACGCTGGAGCACGCGCTGGACACCGAGACGCTTCGCTCCCTTCCGCCGCAGGAGGTGGAGGCGCGGCTGATTCACCCACGCCTGTTGTTGCCGGAGATGCCCCCGGTGATGGTGGACGAGGCGACGGCAGGTCGCCTTCGCAACGGCATGCAGGCGAATGTGCCGGAGTTCTCCCGTTCGGCCATGGTGAAGGTCTTCAGCGGGCCCCGTGAGTTGCTCGCGATTGCGCGACGGGTTGCCGGCACGCTGGTTCAGCCTGTGGTCGTGCTTGGGTAGCGGCTACTTCTTCAGCAGCGGCAGGACCAGCTTTTCTACGTTGATCGCCACCTGCTTATTGCCTTGCGCGGTGGCATGGACGCCGTCGTCCTGGATGTCCCCGGGAACGCCATAGACGTCCTGCAGCACAAAGGGCAGCAGCGGCACGTGGTACTTGTTCGCGATGGCCGGGAACATCGCATCGAAGCTGCGAATGTACTGCCCGCCATACTGCGGCGGCAGGGTGATGCCGGCCATTGCGACCTTGGCGCCACTGGCCTTGAGCCGCTGCACGATGATGTCGAGGTTGTGCTGCGCCTGGGAAACCGGGATCCCGCGCAGGCCGTCGTTGCCGCCGAACTCAACCACCACCACCTGGGGGTGCAGTTGCAGCACCTCGTTCAGGCGGTTGACACCGTCCTTGGTGGTGTTGCCGCTGACGCCCTCGTTTACCACGCGGTAGTTGTAGCCTTCGCCATCGAGCCGCTGCTGCAGGTAGGCGGGGTAGGCTTCGTCAGGGTCCACGCCGGCGCCGGCGGTCAGGCTGTCCCCAAAGCACACCAGCACCGGACGGGCCGTGCCGGTGTCAGAGTGTCGTCTGGGTTCGGCCCTACCCACACGCAGAGCAGCAGCCTTTACGGGACGCAAGGGAACGCGGGCTCCGCCGAGCAGAGCCGCCAGTGCCGATAAGATGAGAACTAAACGGACAGATCGCACGTATCTGATTCTAGTCAGAGGACCTCATTTTTGCAGGCTAACGGACATTTTGCTTCAAACCCGGCGAACGAGACGAGTGGGGCGCCCATGGTTGCCGTAGAGGGCCTCCGCAAGTCGTTGCGCACGGGCGGGTCCACTGTGGACATCCTCAAGGGCATCGATTTCACGGTCGCTCGCGGCGAGTTTGTGGCCATCATGGGCGCTTCCGGTTCGGGCAAATCCACCTTGCTGGGGTTACTGGCCGGGTTGGACAACCCAACCTCCGGCTCCGTTGCGCTGAACGGCACAAACATCAGCTACCTGCCGGAAGACCGGCTGGCCCAGCTTCGCGGGCGAACCATCGGCTTTGTGTTTCAGAGCTATCAGCTCATTCCCACCCTGACGGCGCTCGAGAATGTGCTGCTGCCCTACGAGTTGAACGATGAGAGCAACAACCTGAAAGCCGGGCTCGAACGTGCGCGGACGCTGCTCGACTCTGTGGGGCTGAGCCCCCGTGCGGATCACTACCCCATCCAGCTTTCCGGCGGCGAGCAGCAACGTGTGGCGCTGGCGCGCGCCTTCATTCTGCGACCACCGATTGTGCTGGCCGACGAGCCCACCGGAAATCTCGATTCCGCGAATGGCAGCCACATCCTGGATCTGTTGTTGAGCCTGAACCAGGCTGAGGGAACGACGCTTGTGCTGGTCACCCATGATCCCGCGCTGGCCGCGCACGCGGGCCGCCGCATTGTGCTGCGCGACGGTCTGGTGATCGCCGATGAGCGCACCACGCCGGCGGCGTCCGCAACGCTGGCCGGGGCGTAAGCATGGCCCGCCTGTCACTCTCTACCGCCGCCCGCATTGCATTTCGCGAGCTGCGTTCCTCGCGCGGCAAGTTCGCGTTTGTGGTCCTGTCTGTAGCCATCGGGGTGGCTGCGCTTACCGGCGTCCGCGGTTTCTCCGCGGCGTTCCGGTCCATGCTGCTGTTGCGCGCGCGCAGCATCATGGCGGCGGATCTCGCGGCGCGCTCGAACCAGGAGCTCACGCCTGCGGAGTCAGGCTCGCTCGCCCACTTCACGGCCGCGGAACATGCCGAGGCGACGCCCGTCACCGAGCTGCTTTCGATGGCGTCGGCGTCCACGTCGCTTGACCCGCTTCTTGTATCGCTGAAGGCCGTTGACCCGGCCCTTTACCCGTTCTACGGCAAGGTGGTGCTCTCCCCCGCGATTCCGCTGAGGGAAGCCCTTACGGGGAACAGCGTGGCGGTGGGTGACGACCTGTTGCTGCGCCTCCATCTGCACCCCGGCGACTCGATCCGGCTGAACGATCATCTGTATCGCATCGCCGCGGTCGTCCAGGATGAGCCTGACCGGCTTTCCGGAGCGTTTGCGGCGGGTCCGCGCGTGCTGATCTCGCAGGCTGCCTTGGAGAGTAGCGGCTTGCTGGCCCCGGGCTCGCGCGCGTCGCGGCGTATCCTGATCCATCTGCCGTCGCCGAGTCCCGGCAAAGCTGCGTCGGACGATGCCATTGCGCACGCGCGGGATGAGTTGCAATCGGCGCTGCCCGATGCAGCGGTCTCGGACTACCGCGAGGCGAACGAGGGGCTGACCCGTGCCCTGGACGGCGCCACGGGGTTGCTCTCGCTGATGTCGCTGGTGGCGCTGGTGCTCGGCGCCATCGGTGTGGCGATGGCCATTCGCGCGCACCTTGCACAACGGCTGGACTCGATCGCAATCATGAAGTCGCTTGGCGCAGGCTCGGCGCAGGTGATGAAGATCTACCTGCTGCAGACGGTCCTGTTGGGTCTTGCCGGCGGCCTGCTTGGCCTGCTGATGGGGTTTGGTGTGCAGTTGACGATGCCGTTGTTTCTGGCGCGCCTGCTGCACCTCACACCGGCGTTTCGGCTGGATCCGCATGCGCTCATTCTGGGCATCACGGCGGGCGTGCTGACGACCCTGTTGTTCAGCTTGCCGCCCCTGCTGGACATCCGTTCTGTGCGGCCGATCCTGATCCTGCGCCGCGCGGTGGAGGTCTCGGACGATCCCTTCGCGCAGCGCATGGCGCGCAAGCTGCGCGCGTCTGGCGTGCAGATTGGCGCATTTGCATTGATTCTGGGCGGGCTGGTGTTTCTTGCGGCGCGGGTGGCGGAGTCGCGCCAGATCGGCACCATCTTCGGCTTCGGGCTGGCGGCCGTTCTGGCCGTGCTGCTTGCCCTGGCGGCGGGCTTGCTGGCTTTGCTCCGCGCTTTTCTGGACCGCGCACGTTTCCGGTTGCCTTCGTTGTTGCGTCATGGGTTGGCGAATCTTTACCGGCCCGGCAATCCTTCTGCGGCGCTGCTGGCGGCGCTTGGCCTGGGCGTGATGCAGATTGCCACCGTGTATACCGTGCAGCACGCGGTGGTGAGCGAGATCTCTGCGAACTCGCTGAGCCAACTGCCGAATCTGTTTTTGATCGACATCAGCCCGGAAGAAGTGGATGCCGTGCGGACCCTGCTTGCGCATCAGCCGCAGGTGCAGGGCGCGCCGGAGATCCTGCCCGTCATCGGCGCGCGCATCACGACGGTGAACGGCACGGCCTTCGCGGACCTGAAGCTGCCGCACATGCGGCGTCACGCCATCGGCAGCGTAAACCTGACGTATGGACTCACCCCTGACAAGCCGCCGATCGGCGATCGTGTCATGGAGGGCAAGTGGTGGACGGCGGCGGAGGGGGAGAACGCGGCGAAGCAGCCTGTGATCGCCATGGACCGCGCGGAGGCCAAGTTCTTCGGCATTCGTCTCGGCAGCAAGGTGGGTTTCTCCGCGCAAGGGAAAGAGTTCGTGACCACCGTTGTGGCCCTGTTTGAGCCGGACTCGCAGCACGCCTATTCGCGCGCCGGATTCGTGCTTCCCGAACCTTTGCTGCATGATCTCCCAGCGGTCTGGTACGGCGGCGTTCACGTGCAGCCCAATGCCACCTCGGAGGTTCGTCGCGCACTGTATGAGCACTTTCCTTCGATCACGGTGATCGATGTAGCCGCCACCGTGGAGACGGTGCGACAGGCCGTGCTGCAGATCGTCAACGTCATTCAGTTTCTGGCTGCCTTTTCGGTCTTTGCCGGGATTGTGATCCTGGCCAGCGCCATTGCGGGCACGCGCTACCGTCGCATCCGCGAGGTGGTTGTGTTGAAGACGCTGGGCGGAACGCGGCCCCGGATCGCCACGATCTTCTCGATCGAATTTGCGACGCTCGGTCTCATCGCGGGCGCCGTCGGTCTGCTCTTCGCGAACATCGTTTCGCAGCAGTTGCTGAAGCGGGCGTTGCACTTCGACTACCACTTTCAGCCTGGCTTTACGCTGGCTGCGTGGCTCGGTGCCGGTCTGTTGACGATCGCCTGTGGCTGGCTTGCGAGTCATCGTGTGCTAGGGCAGAAGCCGCTTGAGGTTCTGCGCGAAGAATAGAGGGAAGGGGTTGACCGCAGGGTCCCCTGGCTGTACTATCAGGGAGGTGGTCGATGTTGCCCGCTACCCCGCCAGGGCTCCGACCGCCACTTTCTTTTGTGGGCTTTGCCCCCTCGTTCAATGGTAGGACAGTCGGCTCTGAACCGATCAATCGGGGTTCGAATCCCTGGGGGGCAACCAACGTTCCGCGTGAAAGGGCTGGCGTTTACTGCGCCAGCCTTTTGCCTTTGCCCAAACGCTAAAACAACAACTTCAGGCCAAGCTGGATCTGACGACTGGTCCCCGTGGTCGCGGTCACCACGCCTGCCGTGGGGCTCTGTTGTGTCGCAGAGGTGTACACGATTTCATTCGGTGTGCCGAGATTGGTGTGGTTCAGCACATTGAAGATCTCGGCACGGAACTGAAGGCGTGTTGACTCGGCAAGCTGCGTTGCCTTCAGCAGAGAGACATCCCAGTCGGCGTAGCCGGGCCCGGTGAGCGTGTCACGCCGCACGTTGCCGACCGCGCCGTTGGCCGGGGGCGTGAATGCGTTGGGGTTGAAGAACCGCGTGGCGCGCGCCGCTGTTGCGCCCTGCGCGTACAGGCTCCCGTGAAAGTTGGGGTTCACGTCCGGCCGCACGGGGTTGCGCGTATCGCCGGAGTTCGTCGGGTTATAGCCAAGCTGCGGGCTGAAGGGAAATCCGGTCTGCAGGTTCGCGATGGTGGCAAGCTGCCATCCGGAGATCAGGTGCCGCGTGAGCGTGCCAGTGTGCGTGAGCCATGCCTGCCCATGACCGAAGGGAAGGTCGTAGGTGCCATTCACGCTGAAGAGGTGCCGTACGTCAGTCGCTGCCGGGCCGTAGTCCAGGTGCGGTTGTCCGGGCACCTCGACATACGCCGGTGTATTGGCCGATACGGACGTGTTCCATGCCGAACCGTCGTCGAGGTTCTTTGACCAGGTGTAGTTCGCGCGCATCTGCAGTCCGCGGTACAGGTCGTGACGCACATCCACGATAAGGCCGTTGTAGTTGGCGGAGCCGCCGGAGATCCACGACGTGGTGTTCGCCAGTGCGGGGTTGGCCTTCGTGGAATTCGGATAGAACACCGTTCCCGGCGCGAGCCGCGCGGGGCAGGAAGGAGCAGGGCAAAGGACAAACGCCGGCTCATTCAGGTCAGCGGAGAGAATCTGGTGATACGCATGCGACCCGATGTAGCCCACGGTGAGAGAGGTCGAGTTCGCAAGCTTCTGTTCCACGCGCAGGGTGTAGGCCAACACGGCCGGCGTGCTGATGTCAGTCTGCACGGTGGAGGGCGAGATCGTGGACGTGCCGCTGGTGGGCGCGGCTACGGTGCCATTCGCGTAGCTCAGCGTGGTGTTGAACGGCGCGGCCTGATCGAAGCGGTAGTCGAGGTTGTCCAGCAAGGAGTGGTGCAGGCCAACCGAGCCGCGCACGCTTGTGGTGCCGCCGCCGAAAACGTTCCACGCCAGACCGAGCCGTGGCTCCGGCAGGAACAGCGCGCGGTTCGTCAGCAGGCCGTTGGCAGAGGTGGTGGGGTTGGTGTTGATCACGCCATTCGTGAAGGTGTACAAGCCGGCGTGGCCGTGCGCTTCATTCCATCCCGTGGTGTCTTCCGAGCGAAAGCCGGCGCGCAGTTCGAGCCGCGGTGTCACGTGCCAGGTGTCCTCCAGGTACGCGGCGGTGAAGAGGGTGCGCCAGGCAAGTTCGGACGGTTGCGGCACAACGGTGAAGGTCTTGAGGGTGCCCGCAAGGAAGCTCTGGAGCGAGGCGAACGATGCCTGGCCGTACTGATTCTGGGCCAGGTTGTCGTTGGATTGGAGACGTTGGAGCCAAACGCCGGCTTCAATCTGATGCTTGCCCCGGGTGTAGAAGACGTGATCGTCAAAGGTGTAGATGTTGCGGACGATGGCATTGTTCGCGCCTGTGTTCGCGCCCGCCGTGGTGATCTGCGAAGCGCCGTTTGAAGCCGTGGAGCCCGCAATCACGACGGCCCCGGTCGGCTTGCCGGGGACGAACGTTGAGGTGGCCGCCTGCACGTTCCCGGGCAGCGAGCCAAGGAACAGGAAGCTCGCGCGGGAGTACCCCACCCGCGCCGTATTCAGCAGCCGAGGTGAAAACACGTGCTGCTCCTGCGCGCTGAGCACCTGCTCGCGCAGGTACTCGTCGATGAGCGAAAACGGGTCCTGCGTGGGCGTGTGTGCGGTGGAGTCGTCGACGGTATAGGCCGCGAAGAACAGATCATTCGGCGTAAGGTTTGCGTCGAAACGTGTTGTGCCGAAGTCTTCGCGGATGTGCTGCGGGGGCGGGGAGAAGGCCTCGGCGATGCCGGTCGGCACGCTCTGCCCCTGCGCATTGGTGGCGTACAGCTCGGGACCGTTCTGCACCGGCCAAAGATTCAGGAGCGGGATGACGGAGGGCGCAAGCGTCACCTTGGTTTCCACGCCTGCGCTGTTGGGCAGATAGCCTTGCCGTGCTTGGTTGTCCGGCACCAGGGTTACGTCGGAGATACCGAGATTCTGCCGGTAGCCTTCGTAGTTGCCGAAGAGAAAGAGCTTGTCGGTACGCAGTGGGCCACCCAGGGAGGCACCGAAGTCATTGCGCTGAAACTCCGGGATGCGCGCCTGGTCGAAGTAGTTCCGCGCGTCGAAGTAGCTGTTGCGCAGGAACTCATACGCTGAGCCGTGTAGCTGGTTCGTGCCGGAAGCGGTGACGATGGAGATTTGCGCGCCTTCGCGCTTGCCGTAAGCAGCCGAGTAGCTGTCCGAGACGACGTTGAACTCGCGCACCCCATCGATGCCCAGCAACTGGCCGCTGGTCCCGCCGGGTGTGTTGTTGATCAGCGAGGCGCCGGTGTACTCGATGCCATTGAGCAGAAAGAGATTGTCCTGTGGGCGCCGGCCGGCAACGGCAAACATGTTGCCCACCGAAGAGTTCGAGGTCCCCACACCGCCGGAGCGCTGCTGCGAGTAGTTCACCGTGCCGGGATTGAGGGTGATGAGTTGATCGTAGGACCGGCCGTTCAGGGGCAGTTCTTTGATCTGGCGTGCATCCACCAGCCCTGAGGTCTGCTCGGTGGAGGTGTTGATCGTCGCTGCGCCTTCTTCCACTGTGACGACCTCATTGCCTGCCACGGCCAGCTTCAGCGGCAAGTCCAGCGACTGTCCCACGGTGAGGTGAACGTCCTTGCGGGTAAGCGGGGCGAAGCCTTCGGCCTCGATCCTCACGGCATACGCTCCCACAGGGAGGGAAGGCGCGCTAAACCGCCCGCCGTTGTCCGTGGCCAGCGCGCGTTCGGTGCCGGTATCCGTGTTGTGCACGGTGACTTTCGCCCCGGGCACAACGGCTCCGGTGGGATCGGAGACTGTGCCTGTGATCGTGCCACCGACCACCTGCGCCTCCGCCGCGTGCTGGAGAGACTTCGTAAAGCTCGCGCCCAACCCGAAGACAAGCGCAACCGTGAGTAGGGAAAGACGACGGCGAGGATAAGGAACGGGCGACATGATTCTCCTCTGGAGGGTCACGGGGACACGCACCGGCAGCGGCGCGAGAGAAGGTGTTTGAGGTAGGAAGGGCGCTCAGGTGTGCAGGGAAGCGACTACCGGCGACAACAACAACGGAAACGAGGACAGGCCTGGGGTGCTGAGGTCATCGCATGCCGCCAAAGTGCACCGCGCCGAAGACAAGACCCAGCGTGAGGAGTGCAATGAAGATTTCGCCGAGCACGCCCACAAGGATCGGCCGCCATCCCTGGTTGACCAGATCGCGCAGTTGAGTGCGCAGACCTACGCCGGCGAACGCCGGCAGGAACGCCCACTTGGACAGGTTGGACAGTGAGACCAGTTGCCCTTTAGTGAAGAAGCCCGCCGTGGCCAGGAGCGAGATCGCGACAAAGCCGAGGATGAACTTCGGGAACTTTTGCCAAAGAAACAAGGCCTTGCGCTCTACGCGATTCGCCTGCCCGCGCGAAGCCCAGTAGATCGCATAGCCCAGCACCACAAAGCCGATAAATGCGGAGCGCGCCGTCTTGGCCAGCACGGCAAAACGCCCGGCCTCATCGCCGTAGATCGCTCCGGTGACCGTGGCTTCGGCGGTGTTGTCCACCGCCAATCCGGTCCAGATGCCGTACGGCTGCTGCCCCATGTGCAGCGCGTGGCCGATGGCCGGGAAGGCAAACAGCGCAATCGCGCCCAGCGTCAGGATGGCGGCGATAGCTGTGGAGGTGTCTTCCTCGTCGGGGTCGATGGCGCCCTGGGCGGCCATGATGGCGGTGACGCCGCAGATGGAGCTGCCAATCGCCAGAAGGGAGGTGAGCTTCGGGGGTAGCTTGAACAATCTGCCCAGCAGCGTCATCACGGTAAGCGACATCGCCAACTCAACAAAGACCAACACCAGCGACAAGCCGCCCAGATGCAGCATGTCGGCGAACAGAAACTTCGCGCCAACCAGCACGATGCCCAGCTTCAGCCACAGTTCATACGTCGCAATGCCCGGGGCGAAGACACGGGGCACAGTGGCCAGGTTGGAGATCAACAGGCCCAGAACAATGGCCCAGAGAACGTACTCCACGTGGGGCGCGGGCCAGTGATGCGCCGTGCGCAACCAGGTGCAGAGGCTTTCCAGTCCCTTGCCCGCCAGGCCAATGCCGAACAGCAGCCCCGTGCCTGGCAACAGACCGAAGATCTGCCGCGAGCGCGAAGACGGTAGTACCTCCGGGGAGGTCAATGGGCGAGGCAAGGTCTGGGTCGACAAGGGAATGGGCTACCAGCCGATGTGGTGGATGACGTTAAGCCGAATCAGGGCTGCCAATGCCAATGCGATCGCGATCGCCGCGGCGTCCGCGTCAAAGCCCAGCTTGCTGTGTGCGACCGCTGCAGCCGCCTTGGTCTGTGTGTGTGTATGAAGTGCCATGCCATCTCCCATGAGGGTTGTTGGTCCGGTTGTGGGGGAGGGAGAGCGCGGGCCGAAAAGCAGAAAACCCACGCTGTGCTCGGGTGAGCCGTTGCGTGGGTGCTTGTGAGGCCTCTAGTGCGAGTGGCTGAGGATTGTCTCGCTTAGAGCAGATCGGCACCGGCGCAACAGCGCGGCATGCGACAACACATGCAACAAAGCGCGGCGGCGGTGCGAGTCTGCTTCATCTCTGGTTTCAGCCTACGGAGAGTAGATGTAGGTGTCAATACGACGGTTGCAGGAATTTGAAGGCTGTCCTAGCGCCGGCATGGTGGAATGGCTGTTATGGGACTGGTGCAAGATCTTCTTCGCAGACGCCAGGAGAAGGTGGCGATTCGGCAGTATGACCTCGCGCTTGAGGCGAAGTACAAGGGTCAGTGGGCAGAAAGCCTGCGGGGCAACGAGAGGGCCCAGGAGCAGCGGCCCGGCGATGAAGCTACGCTTTGGAATCTCGCCATAGCTGCAACGGCTTTGAGGGAGTGGGACAGGGCAAGAACAGCTTGGCGCGCTCTCGGAATCCCGGTGTTGGAGGACGAGGGAGAGGTTCGTACGCCGGAGACGAAAGCCTGCGTTCGCCTCGATCCGGGCGGCAGCGGAGAGGTTGTCTGGGGAACACGAATCGACCCCGCTCGCATTCGCGTGGAAAACGTGCCGTTCGCTAGTTCGGGCAGACGCTTCGGCGACGTCATCCTGAACGACGGTGCGCCGGAGGGCTATAGGACCTGGAACGGTGAGGAGTACCCGGTCTTTGATGAGCTCGAGGTTTGGGAGCCGTCGACGTACTCCACCTTCCACGCGAGTTTAGTCGTCCCAAATGAGACAGCAATGGAGAGGTTGGAAACGCTGTGTCGCGACCATCAACTTTGGGTCGAGGACTGGGGCACCGTCCGTAACCTGTGCGCGCAATGCAGCCGAGGCAGGCCAAGCGAGCATGTGTGCGCCGAAGACGCAGGAGCTGAGCGACGCATTGGCTTTGCCGCTCAGAGTCAGCAAATTCTCCGAGAGGTCCTGTCCACCTGGATAGACCTCGAGAACGGTGCGAGATTAGTGGACCTGCAACTCGCTCTCGATGCACGCACGGCTTGATTGTGTCAGCCCAGTGATCGCCTCACCCCGCCAGCGCCGCCGAAACCACCGCCTTGGCCTCCTCCTGGATGCGTTTCAGGTGATCCTCGCCCTTGAAGCTCTCGGCGTAAATCTTGTACACATCCTCTGTCCCGGAGGGCCGGGCGGCAAACCAGCCGTTGTCGGTGGTGACCTTCAGACCGCCAATGGCAGCGTGGTTGCCGGGTGCTTCGGTCAGGATGGCCGTGATCGGATCACCCGCAAGTTCCTTCGCCGACACCTGCGAGGGGGACAGCTTGGCGAGCTTGGCCTTGTCGTCCTTGCTGCAGGCCGCGTCGATGCGCTGGTACACGGGTGAGCCGTACTTTGCGGTGAGTTCGGCGTATAGTTCGCCTGGATCCTTGCCGGTGGAGGCGGTCATCTCGGCGGCCAACAGCCCGCAGATGAGCCCGTCCTTGTCCGTGGACCAGACGCCCCCGTTGCGACGCAGGAAGCTGGCGCCGGCGGACTCTTCGCCGACAAAGCCGAGCGTGCCGTCGATCAGGCCGTCGACGAACCACTTGAAGCCTACGGGAACCTCCAGCAGCCGGCGCCCCAGGCCGTTGGCGACGCGGTCGATCATGGAGGAAGACACCAGCGTCTTGCCGATACCGACGTCGTCTGACCACTCAGGGCGATGCGTGTACAGGTACTGGATGCACACCGCGAGGTAGTGGTTCGGGTTCAGCAGGCCGGACGACTTCGTCACAACGCCGTGACGGTCGTGGTCGGTGTCGCAGCCCCACGCGACGTCATAGCGATCCTTGTTGGCGATCATGCTCGCCATGGCGAACGGCGACGAGCAATCCATGCGGATGCGGCCGTCCCAGTCCAGCGTCATGAAGCGGAAGGTCGGGTCGACGTAGGGGTTCAACACCTCCAGCGGCAACTTGTACTGCTCCGCGATCCGCGGCCAGTAGTGCACGCCCGCGCCACCCAGCGGGTCTACAGCCAGGCGCAAGGTGGTGCCGCGCAGCACGTCGAAGTCAACCACGCTGCCGAGGTCGGAGACGTAGGCTTCGATGAAGTCGTGGCGCTGCGTTGTTTCCGCATCCAGGGCCTGCTTGAAGGGCATACGCTTCACGCCGGCCAGCTTGGCGGCGATCAGTGCGTTGGCGCGGTCCTGGATCCACTTGGTGGCGGAGGTGTCGGCCGGTCCGCCCGTGGGGGGGTTGTACTTGAAGCCGCCGTCCTCGGGCGGGTTGTGCGACGGCGTGATGACGATGCCGTCCGCCTTATGCAGCTTGTTGTTGGCGTTGTGCGTCAGGATGGCGTGGGAGAGCGCGGGCGTGGGCGTGTACCCCAGGTCCTTGTCGATGAGCACGTGCACGCCATTGCCCGCGAGTACCTCAAGCGCGGCCACAAAGGCCGGCTCGGAGAGCGCGTGGGTGTCCTGCGCGAGAAACAGCGGCCCGGTGGTGCGCTCGTTGGCGCGGAACTCCACGATGGCCTGCGTGATCGCGAGGATGTGGTCCTCGTTGAAGGACGTGTTGAAGGACGAGCCCCGGTGGCCGCTGGTGCCGAAGCTTACCCGCTCCGCAGGGTTTGCGGCATCCGGATGAAAGGCGTAGAAGTCCGCGAGAAGACGGGGGAGGTTGACCAGCCGGTCAGGCGAGGCGTGGTGGCCGGGTGTGTTGAGCTGCGAATCGGAGGCGGCGGCAGACATGCGCGGAAGCATAACGCATGTGTGATGCAAAAGATGTAGACGAGCAGTTTGGCCTTGACGGGGCGGGGAGCGCGGACAGTATGCTGTTTAGAAGCGCTGGTAACCTCCGGACGTCTGGGAGCATCCAGAGGGTTGGTGCCAACGTTAGATTGTTCCGTGGTGGAACATCAGGAAAGCCTTGAGAAGCAGAAAGAGGACTAACTCTTCCGGCAGCTCAATGAGCAGCTTTCCCCATTTGACTCGTACAAGTCGCATGGGCCGTACCTCCTTGAAGGATCGCCTCGGGGCAGCCACCCCGAGGCGTTTCGCTTTTAAGGGCAAAACTTTTTGTCCCCGGAATGCCCTTACAGCGCCCCAGCCTTCAAGTTGGCTTCTTCAGTGTGTCATCCGAGTCGGAGAAGAGCTCTCCCGCAAACGGGGCAGGAGGCCCGCTTGAGCCGGGCCTTGCTATCCTCCTCAAAGCGTGACCGCTTCGACCCGTCCCCTGGAACTGCGCTGGCTGCTTCTGGCCACCCTCTGTCTTGCGCTGGGTGTGGCCCTGCATGCGCTCTTGCGCCATGTGGGCGGGTCGATGCTTCTGGCTGCCGCGGGCTTGCGGTGGATCGGCATTGTTCTTCTCGGAGTCATGGCGACTCGGCGGCGCAGCCTCACGCCGTGGATCTTTGTGGCGATGGTCGCCGGGGCCGAGTTCGGCTTTGACGCGCCGCACGCCGCCGCGCAGGCGCGCGTGTTCTCCGACATCTTTCTGCGGCTGATTAAGACCATCGTTGCCCCGCTGATCCTGGCCACGCTGGTGGTGGGCATCGCCGGGCATGGTGACCTGAAAGGTGTGGGCCGCATCGGGATCAAGGCCCTGATCTACTTCGAGGTCGTGACCACCCTGGCGCTGGGCATCGGTCTGCTGGCGATCAACATCAGCAAGGCCGGGGTCGGGCTCGCCTTGCCACAAACCCAGGTCCGAGACTCCGGATATGGGGCACCCGCCCCCGCGGTGGCACAGACCCCCGGGCCGGTGCACTGGGATGATTTTCTGCTGCACATCTTTCCGGAAAACCTCGCCAAGTCCATCGCCGAAGGACAGATCCTGCAGGTGGCTGTGTTTGCGGTCTTTTTCGGCATCGCACTCGCCACGCTCAGCGAAAGCCGGCGCGGCCCGGTGCTGCGCTTGTGCGAATCGCTCTCCGAAGTGATGTTCCGTTTCACCAACGTGGTGATGTACTTCGCCCCGGTCGGCGTGGGGGCCGCGATGGCGTACACGGTCGGCCACATGGGGCTCGGCGTGCTGGTGAACCTGGGCAAGCTGCTGCTCACGTTATACGGTGCGCTGTCGTTGTTTGGCGTCCTGGTGCTGCTGCCCGCGGCGCTGCTGTTCCGGGTGCCGGTGGCGCGCTTTCTGGCCGCCGTCGCGGAGCCCGCGACAATCGCCTTCGCCACCAGCACCAGCGAGGCGGCGCTCCCGCGTGCCATGGAGGCCATGGAAGCCTTGGGTGTGCCGCGCCGGGTGGTCGCCTTCGTCATTCCGGCGGGGTACAGCTTCAATCTTGACGGCTCGACGCTGTACCTTGCCGTCGCGAGCATCTTTGTGGCGCAGGCTGCGGGCATTCATCTCACGATCGGGCAACAACTGCTGATGATGGCGACCCTGGTGCTCACCAGCAAAGGGGTTGCGGGCGTGCCCCGCGCGACACTGGTGGTTCTGCTGGCGACAGCCTCCACCTTCCATCTGCCCACCGAGCCCATCTTCGTCATCCTTGGCATCGACGCGCTGATGGACATGGCGCGCACCGCGGTAAATGTCGTCGGTAACTGCCTGGCGAGCGCCGTGGTGGCCCGTTGGGAGGGTGTCTTCGGCACCGAAATGCCCGACCCCGTGGTCCTCGAAGGCGTAGAGGTTTAGCGGGGGTCTGAGAGGCGGTCTCGCGGGGGTGCCGGAGGCGCAACTTCGGGGCGTTCTCCCCGTCCATTGGTGTGTATGCCTTTTCAGGTTTCCCGATTCCCGGCTGCGGCGTCGTTGGCCCTTCTCCTCCCCTTCTGCCGTGCGCAGGAGGCGAAGCCCGCCAGTGCGGACCGGACAGCTCCGACGATCTCTGTGGACGCGAAGCTGGTGGTGGTTCCCGCCGTGGTGTACGACAAGAAGGGCCTCGTCACAACGCTGACCCAGAACGACTTCGCCATCACGGTGGACGGCAAGCCCCAGACGGTGCGCTACTTTGACCGCGATACGGACGTTCCGCTTACGGTGGGTCTGCTGGTGGATGTCAGCCGCAGTCAGAGTACGGTGATCGACGACGAGCAGAAGGCCAGCGAAAAATTCCTCAGCAGCTTCCTGCGGCAGGCAGGCGCCAATCGGCCGGCAGACAAGGCCTTTGTGTTGCAGTTTGCGCACACCGCCGAGCTGCTGCAGGATGTCACCGACTCCCACCCCCTGCTTGCCGCTGGGTTGAAGCAGATCGGGACGCAGGCGCCCGGCGCGCCGGACGAAGACGCCTCGGCTCAGCCAAAGGACAGCAGCGGAGACACCAGTTCAAACCCGAACGGCGGCAACAGCCCAGGCAGTCCGAATAACCCCAACAACGGCGGCTACGGTCCCTACGGACGCCGGGGCGGCTACCCGGGCGGAGGTGGCGGCAACAACGGCGGGGGCAACGGTGGCGGGTCGCGCCACGGCGAGCAGGCCCGCAGCGGCACGGTGCTGTACGACTCGATTTATCTGGCCTCGGACGATGTGCTGAGCAGGCAGAAGGGCCGTCGCGCGCTGGTGGTGCTCACCGACGGCGTCGACCGGCACAGCAAGGAGTCGCTGACCGAGGCCATCGAAGCGGCGCAGCGCGCGGACACGGTGGTCTATGCCATCTACTACAAGGGGCGCGAGCCGCACGATTGGGGTCCTCACCAGGGCGGTTACGACCCATATGACCGCGGGGGCTACGACCCCTATGGGCGGTACCCTCCCACCACGGGCGGCAGCACCGATCCGGGCACGTACCGGGACCCGGATGGCAAAAAGATCCTCACCCGCATCTGCGCCGAGACCGGCGGGCGCCTGTTTGAACTGAAGGGGAAGGGCTCTCTGGACGACATCTACAAGCAGATTGGGGACGAACTGCGGGCGCAGTACCGGCTTGGTTTCACACCGTCGTATGAGGCCGCCAGCCCGGGCTACCACCCCATCCAGCTCACACTCACGAACCCTGCCGGCAAGAACTTCGGCGTGCAGACGCGCAACGGCTACTACACGGGCGACGCCAAGGCGCGTCCGTGACCGTGCGCTGCCTTAGCAGGTCAGCGACTGCCGTTCGACGGGCGGGGCCGACCGGGAAAGAGGGTGTTTGTCGTAGGGGGCGTGGTTCTTCTTGTGCGCGCGCCAGCTTACGAGGCTCACCGCTCCGATGATGATCAGCAACAGCGCCACGGCGGCCATCAACATCGCCGTGCCAAAGCTCGAGTTGTCCGTTTTGTCTTGTTCTGACGCCATGGCAAACTTTGATGCGGCAGGGGCGCCCAGTGTCCTCGCCCGTGCTCCCGGGAAATGTGCCACGAATCGAAATTGCCCGGCGCGCATCTTTGCCCCATGATGGGTTGTGAGCATTGCCCACCCCCAACGAGGGAAGTCTATGAATCGCATTCTGCACCTCACGAAGGCCATCCCCGCGCTGTTCCTTGCCGGAGCCCTCGCCCTCTCCGCAGCCAGCCAGGTTACCGGGCCGCCTTACCCGCATGCACACATCTACCCGGAGATCAGCGAAGCGCAGACCGATGTGCAGACGGCGCTGGTGGAAGCCCGCCAGACGCACAAGCGCATCATCCTGGACTTCGGCGGAGACTGGTGCCCTGACTGCCAGGTGCTGAACATCTACTTCAGCCAGAGCCCCAACCGCGAGTTGCTGAACAAGTACTTCATCCGCGTGAACGTGAACATCGGCAGGGAAGACGCCAATCTGGACATCGCGCACAAGTACGGGGTCCCGGTGCAGGGCGTGCCGGCCCTTGCCGTTCTGGACGAGCACGGCAAAGTGCTGGTCTCGCAGAACAAGGAGTTCTCGGACATGCGGCACATGCAGTCCACCGACCTCACCCAGTTCTTGAACAAGTGGAAGCAGTAGGCACTTCCCGGCCCGGAGCGTGAACGAAGGCTCACCATGCGTACAGCCACGGCGGTCTCGGGCCTCTATGAAAACGTCTGTGTGGTTCCCGCCCAGCGGGCGGCGCGGTTCTTTCTGCTGTTGCGCCGAGCGGCCCTGGCCGCGGCGGAGCACGATGCGCTAACGGTAGCCCAGGCGATCGCCTACTCGGCCATGGTTGCACTTTTTCCGGCCATGATCGTCGCTGCTGCTGTGATCGGCCTGCTCCCCGCGGACCTGCCCTTTCGCTCACAGATCGGCGTCTTCTTTCTTCGCGTGCTGCCGTCCAATGTGGTTCCCGTGCTGCAGGGCTACTTCTCCGTTACGCATAAGTCCCAAACAGCGGGCGCGCTGCTCGGTTCGCTGATTGTCAGCCTCTTCGGCGCGGCCAACGTGATGGCGACCTTCATGGAGGGCTTTCGCCGCGCGCATGATCTGCCCCTGGTGCGCGGCAGCTTCTGGCGACGACGCGGGCGCGCCCTGGCCCTGGTTCCCCTGTCTCTGGTGCCCATGACGGCGACCAGCGCCCTGGTGGTCTTTGGCAACGCGATCACGCACTGGCTGGCCCGTGATCTTCCCCCGGAGCTCAGGCCCACGTTCAACATGGTCGTGCTCCTTCTGCGCTGGACCACGGCGTTGGCCGGCAGCACGGCCATCATCGGCCTGATCTACCATCTGGGCACCGACCTCACTCTGGATGTGCGTACCCGTCTGCAGCCCTGGGTCCGCGAGCCCTGGAATGCGCTGCGCAAGAGCTGGACCTGGCGTGCCAGCCTGCCCGGCGCGGCGCTCGCTACGGGCCTCTGGTTCGTTGCGACCCTGCTGTTCGGCTTCTATGTCACGCGCTTTGCCAACTACACACGCGTGTACGGTTCGCTGGGTGCGGCCATCGCGCTGATGGCCTGGCTGTACATCATCGCGCTCTGTGTGTTGATCGGTTCGGAGTTCAATGCGCAGGTCGCCCGGCCGCGCCGCGATCCGGAGAGCCATGCCGCGGTGTGGAAATTGCCCGGTTGGCGCTGGCGAGGGGACTGAGGATCCTTCCAGAACGTGCCGGACGCGCTTTCTCGCGCACGTTTCGACGCAACGGGGAAGCCGGTCGCATAGAATAAACCCCTGTATCGGCGCGGGCTCCTCCAACGGGCTCTTACTTTGAGCCGACGGCGAGCGTGGATGAGCGGTTCGGACAGAAGCTGGAGCACAGGAAAGACAGTGCGGCGGGCAAAGATCGTAGCGACGCTGGGACCGGCGTCCAGCACGGAGGATGTCTTTCGCCGGTTGGTGGGAGCCGGCCTGGATGTGGCGCGCCTGAACTTTTCGCATGGCTCGCATGAGCAGAAGGCCGAACTGATCGCCATGGTGCGCAAGGTCGCCCGCGAAGAAAGAAAGCCGATCTGCATTCTCGCCGACCTGCAGGGCCCCAAGATCCGCACCGGTACTCTGGTCGGCGGCAAGCCCGTGCTGCTGGAAGCCGGCAAGCGCCTGACCATCACGCCGGAGCGCCTGGACGGCACTGCGGAGCGTGTCTCCACGGTCTTCACCACGTTGGCCGAAAACCTCAAGCCAGGCGATCAGATTCTGCTCTCCGACGGTCTTATCGAGCTCCGTGTGCTCGAGCTGAAGGGCGCCGACGTTGTCACCGAAATCATCAACGGCGGCTACCTGGGCGAAAAGAAGGGCATCAACCTGCCCGGCGTGTCCATCAAGGTTCCCTCTCTGACCGAAAAGGATGAGCTCGATCTCCGCTTCGCCATTGAGCAGAAGTGCGACACGATTGCGGTGTCGTTCGTACAGAATGCGGACGACGTCCGCTATGTCAAAGGACGCATCGCCGCCCTCGGCTCGGATGCCTGGGTCATCGCCAAGCTGGAGAAGCCGCAGGCCGTCGATCACCTCGACTCCATCCTGGAGGCCGCCGACGCCATCATGGTGGCGCGCGGCGACCTTGGCGTGGAGGTCCCGCCCGAGAAGGTCCCGGCCATCCAGAAGCACATCATTCGCCGCGCGGCCGAGTACCGCAAGCCGGTCATCACCGCCACGCAGATGCTCGAGTCGATGATCGAAAACCCGCGCCCCACGCGCGCCGAGGCCTCGGACGTCGCCAATGCCATCTACGACGGCACCGATTCCGTCATGCTCTCTGCCGAATCCGCCGCGGGCAAGTACCCGGTCGAGGCCGTGGCCATGATGGCGAAGATCATCGAAGAGACCGAAGCGCAGATCCTGCTGGAGCCGCGCAAGCCCACCTCCTGGCAGCGCAGATCGCTTTCCATTCCGGAAACCATCTGCGAGTGCGTCGCGCACTCGGCGCAGGACATGGATCTGGCCGCGATCGCGATCTTCACCGAGTCCGGCAACACTGCCCGTCTGCTCTCGAAGTACCGTCCTGAAGCCCCGATCTTCGCGATGTCGCCGTTCGAGCAGGTGGTTCAGCGGTCGATGCTGCTCTGGGGCACCCACCCCATCTGCGTCAATCGCTTCGACGGCACAGATGTGCTGGTGCAGGTCGCCGAAAACGTGCTCGAAGGCGCCGGCTTCGTGAAGCCCGGCCAGGTCGTAGGCATCGTCGCAGGGACCGCGACTAAAACGGGCGCGACGAACTTTATGCGACTGCACTCGATCGGCGACCGTTAATGGGTTGCTGGTCGCTGGTTGCTGGTCGCTGGTCGCGAGCTCCTAGCTGCTAACTCCAGCCTCTAGTTAGGAACCAGCAACCAGGAACCAGCAACCAGGAACCAGGAACCAGCAACCAGCAACCAGCAACCAGCAACCACCTCACCCCAGCCGCAGGCTCGGGGCGGCCTCCAGCGTGTCGTCGGCGAAGTGCCGGTTCAGCAGTTTGGGCCAGGCCGCCGCAGCAATCATCGCAGCGTTGTCCGTGGACAAGCGCAGTGACGGAAACGCCGCGGCCAGCCCCTCTTTCGCAGCCCCGGCCTGCACTCTGGCGCGCAGCGCGCTGTTGGCCGCAACGCCCCCGGAGACCGCGACGGCCCGGGCGGCATAGTGCTCCGCCGCCTTCAGGATCGTGCGTGTCAGGGAGCCCGTGACGGCGTGCTGAAAGCTCGCAATCAGGTTCAGCGTCTCCGGGTCCATGAGCGCGAGCACCGCCTGCAGCGCGGGGCGATCGCTGGGGTTCGCCGTCATGTAGCCCCCGGCGCGCATGGCGGCCTCACGAGCCGCGATCCGCTCCCGCATCCCGTGCAGTTCCACATAGCGGCGGACCGCCGTCTTGATCCCGCTGAACGACAGATCGAAACGCCGGCCGTCGGCCACCTCAGCAACGCCCGCCGTCAACTCCGGCGGCACACGTCCATGCCCTTTTGCCTTGATCTGTGCGAACCGAAACGGCACGGCCAGGGGATCTCCGTGCGCGGCGAGGACGTCCATCCAGGGACCGCCGGGGTAGGGCAGACCCAGCAGCTTGGCAACCTTGTCATACGCCTCGCCGGCGGCGTCATCGACGGTGCGGCCCACGTTACGGTAGGCCCAAAGGCCGTGCGCATCGCGCGTCGCAAGGTACAGGTGACTGTGCCCGCCGGAGACGACGGCCGCCAGCAGGGGCGAGGCCTCGGCAAAGCGCTGCTCGGCTTCGAGCAACACCGCCTGGATATGTCCCTCCAGATGGTTTACCGCGATCAGGGGCACACCCGTGCCGAACGCAAGGGCTTTGGCAAAGCTGATCCCCACCAGCAGCGCTCCCGCGAGCCCTGGCCCTTCGGTCACGGCCACCGCGCTTAGCTCCCTGTAGTCGGCAAGGGCCGCGGCACGCATGGCCTCACGCACCACAGGGACGATGTTGCGCAGATGTTCGCGGCTGGCCAACTCCGGTACCACGCCCCCGTACTGGGCATGGACGAGCTGCGATGCCACAACGTTCGACAGCACCCGCCGTCCGTCCGCCACCACCGCCGCGGACGTCTCATCGCAGGAGCTCTCGATTCCAAGGATCAGCCGCGAGTTCAATCCGTCACCGTCCCCATGGTACGTGGGCGGCCGGAGCGGCTCGACGCACCTCGTTTCGTTACGGATTCGGTGCCCGCGGCCCGAGCGAACTTGACATGGCTCCGCCGGGTGCCCGAAGCTGGAAACGCGATCCAAAACTGAATTCCTCTCTTCCCCGTGCATAAAGGGCCACGATGGTGCTTTGTCTCCCACCTGGACCCCGGCGCCGAAGGATCGCCCTGGAGTGTGTCACCGTATGCCAATCCGATCACGTTTCGAGTTTCTCAGCGCAGCCTCCCTTTGCAGCGCTGCTCTGGTACTGCTGCCGGTTGCGGGACTCGCGCAAACCGCAGCGCTGGGCAACATCGGCGGCGTTGTGCGCGACGCCACCGGGGCCGTCGTCCCGGGCGCGACCGTGCAGGTGACCAACACCGGCACGGGCGCCGCGCGCACCCTCACAACCGATTCGGAAGGGCACTACGAGGCGCGCGATCTGCAGCCCGGCACCTATGACGTGGTCGTCAGTGGCGGCGCGCAGTTCGGCAAGATCGACCGCAAGAACGTCCCCGTGACGGTGGGCGCTCCGGTCACGGTCGATGCCGCCCTGCCCGCCGCGAGCGTGTCTACCGAGGTCACCGTGACCTCCGACGTGCCGCTTGTGGACACCGAGCGCGTTGAGCAGTCGCAGGTGATTGACCAGGGGATCGTCTCCAACGTACCCGTGAACAGCCGCCGCTTCGAGAGCTTTGTGTTGCTGACCCCCAACGTCGTGCCCGACGGCACCACCGGTCTGATCGCCTATCGCGGCGTTTCCGGCGTCAACAACACGAACATCGTCGACGGCGCCGATAACAACCAGGCCTTCTTCTCGGAAGCCCGCGGCCGTTCCATTGGCGCGCCCTATGTCTTTCCAGTCGACGCAATCCGTGAGTTTGAGTCTTCCGCCAGCGGCTACTCCGCCGAACTCGGCGGCGGTGCCGGCGGCGTCATCAACGCCATCACCAAGTCCGGCACCAACCAGTTCCACGGGGACGCGTACGAGTACTACCGCACCCCCGGCTGGAACGCGCTTGACCCATACAACAAGTTCCAGGGGCGTAGCGCCAACAACCCCATCTTTTTGTCGCAGCCCATCAAGGTGCAGAACGAGTTCGGTATCTCGGTCGGCGGCCCCATTCGCAGAGACAAGCTCTTCTTCCACTTCACCTATGACGGCTATCGCCGCGTCAACCCCATCGTGTATACGTCGACGTTTAACAGCGCGACCAACACCGTGGCCAGCCTGGTCCACCTGTGCGACGGCGGCACGACGGCCCTGACCGATACCGTCACGATCAGCAACGTCCGCACTCCGGTCACGTTTCCAACGACCATTCCAGGGATCACCCCAACGCAGTGCCAGGCCGTTGTAGCCGCGGTGCAGGGCCAACTTGGAGCCTTCCCCCGCAACATCAAGCAGGACATCTTCTTTCCGCGCATCGACTGGCAGTTGAACCAGAGAACGCACATCTCCGCCGAGTTCCTTTGGCAGGACTTCCACCAGCCCAACGGCTACAACACCTCCGTCACCGTTTCCAACGGCGGCGTCGGCAACAATGGCACGGCGAACTTCCATGAGCGTTTCGCGATCGTCAACGCGGAAACTGCGGTCACCTCGAATTCGACCAACGTCGTTCACTTCCAGTGGGGGCGCGACCTTGAGACCGACTCCACCAACACCGGGGGCCCGTTCAACAGCCTCACCGGCCTCGTTTCCTTTGGGGAAACCTCGGCGCTGCCCCGCGGCAAGTTTCCGGATGAACACCGCTGGCAGTTCACCGATATCTATTCGCTGGTGCACGGCAAAAACAGCATCAAGGCCGGCGTTGACATGAACCTGATTCATGAGCAGATCGCCAATCTTTTCGGCGGTGACGGCAGCTTCAGCTACAACAACTCCAGCACCGAAGTGAACTTCGCCAACTTTGCCCAGGACGCGCTTGGCGTCAACCCGACCGGCGGCGGTGCCGTTCGCCATTACAACTCTTTCTCGCAGACCGTGGACCAGATCACCGGAGTGGGCGCCGATGATTTCTGGAATCAGGACATCGACGGCTTCGCGGAGGACTCCTGGCGAGCCACGCCCAGGCTTCTGCTCGTGGCCGGTGTTCGCTATGATGTGCAGCTTGTGCCCGCGCCGGATCTGCCGAACACCATCAACCCGGTCGCGTTCAACGCCACCTCGCAGATCAATCCCAACCTCCATATGGCACAGCCGCGTCTCGGGTTCAACTGGAATCCGCAGCAGGGCACGGTGCTTCGCGGCGGCTACGGCATGTTTTACGGCCTGATCGGCAACTCGGCCTTCTACACGGAGCGGCGCGAAAACGGGGTGTACCAGAAGCAGTACGGTCCGGCTAGCGCCACCACCGCCAATGTGGCCTACAACACCAGCGGGTGCAAAGCCGGCGTGGCCTGCACCGCCGTCTTCCAGAATAACGGCAACTACAACACCTACCTGCCCGTGGGTGGTGTGCCGATCTACACCCCGCCGGGACCGGCGCCGGTCAACCCCGTTACCGGCGCGGCCATTGCCATCCCGTCCAACGCCATCCCTGCACAGCTCGCCGGCACCATCACGGTCCGCGGTCTCGACCCCAGCTTCACCAACCCGGTCTCGCACTCGTGGGACCTCACGCTGGAGCAGCAACTTCCGCTGCAGTCGACCCTGACCCTCGGCTACGTCGGCAATCGCGCGCTGCGTCTGCCGATCTACATCGACACCAACGCCGACCCGACTTCGGTCACCACCGCGCACTTCTACCAGTACACCAGCCCGTTCAACGGGCAAACCTCAAACCAGGTCGAGCCCATCTTCACCAACCGCAAATACAACACCACAGGAACGGTGGCCACGGGTTTTTCGACCGTCAACTCCACGTACCACTCTATGGTGGTGACCCTGCACAAGCCGATGGCGCACAGCGTTGAATTGCTGGCGAACTACACCTGGGCGCGCGCGATGGACGACGGCCAGACCTACGGGACCAACGGCACCTTCAACGGTACCGACGCGCCGCTGAACCCTTACAACATCAAGGACGAGTATTCCCGCTCGGACCTCGACGTCCGCAGCCGCTTCGTCGGAACGTTGGTCGCCCGCTCGAACTTCCCGATCGGCAACAAGTTTGCCGCCTATGCCGCCAACGGCTGGCTGCTCTCCGGGACATACACCGCGCAGAGCGGCGAGCCGATCACGGCCACGGTGAGCGGCAGCATCTCGTACCTCACAGGCGGCGCCCTCGGCACACCCGGTCGCGCGCTCACCACGGACGCCGGCGCCACCAACGCCGCGTTTACCTCCGGTCCCGGAGCCCGTGTGCCGGACTTCATCGCCCGTCGCAATGCGTTCACCGGCCCCGGAATCCACAATCTCGACTCTCGCCTGTCGCGTGAGTTTCCCATTTTCGAGCGTTACCATATCGAGCTTGCCGCCGAGGCGTTCAATCTGGCTAACCACCGCAACATCCTGTCCGTGAACACGGCCCTGGTCGCCTACACGGCACCCAGTGCCGCCGCCGCGGCCGCAGGGAGCGTGGGCTCCCTTGGGCCGCTGCCCGCCTCCTCAGCGCAGTTCGGCACACCGTCCAGCACCTCCAACGTGGTGTATAGCGCCCGACAGCTGCAGCTGCTCGGCCGCTTCATCTTTTAATCCTGAAAACAACGTCACAGCAGAGCAAAGCCCGGGTCTGAAAACCCGGGCTTTGCCGTTGCTCTTCCCGTTGCCCTTCTAGCTGTCACTCCCGAAGGGAACCTGCGTTTGCTGTTGCTCTTGCCGTTGCCCTTCTGGTTGTCATTCCCGACGGGAACCTGCTGTTTCTGTGGCTCCTACCAAAACCTTTCATCGCCGTCACAACCTACTTAGCAGGGGACCTGCGCACCATTTAGCTCCCCAGTTCGTACACTGGAGAAAACACACACGCCCCGATCAAGCCAAGGTCCCTGCAGTGGCCTTAAGTCAGCTCTATTCATTACTTCGGCCATACATTGCCTGAAGAGCATGATTCACGGGATCCCTAGCCCGCAAAGCCTTTGCCTTGAAAACCGTACGAAAGTGACGGGATCCCCTTACGCCGCCTGATCGTCCGCCTGCTCCCGCGCGTCATCGAGCGTCACGCGCACGTTCAGCCGCCGCTGCCCGCGGTACACGGTCAGCGTAACCGTGTCCCCGGCTCGATGGGCATTCAGCGCCGTGGACAAATCCTGCGCCGTGGTGATCTCCTGATTGTCCAGCGCGACGATCAGGTCGCCTCCAAGCACGACCGGTTGGTTGCCCATGTACGCCTGCTCAGACCCGCCCCGCAGCCCCGCGCGCTGCGCCGCGCCGCCGGGCAACACCTTTTGCACCAGGATGCCGTAGTCGGCGGGCAGGCCGATCTGCTCGGCGATCCCAGGGCCGACCTGCAGGCTCACAATGTCCAGCGAGGGGCGCCGCATCCGCCCGTACTGCGCGAAGTCGCTTAGCACCGCCTTTGCCGTCGAGATCGGAATCGCAAAGCCGATGCCGGCCGACTGATCGGCGCCGCCGTTCGGGTTGGAGGCAATCAGGGTGGTAATGCCGATCACCTCGCCGTGCGAGTTCAGCAGCGGGCCGCCGGAGTTGCCGGGGTTCACCGAGGCATCGGTTTGGATCGCGTCCTCGATCTTGTTGCCGGAGGGCATCTCGATGGACCGAATCGCCGAAATGATGCCGCGGGTCATCGTCCCGTTGAAGCCGAAGGGATTGCCGATGGCATACACCTGTTGCCCGACCAGCAGGTTGGTGGACTCGGCCAGGGTGGCCGGCTGCAGGTTGGGTGCGCCCTGAATCTGCAGCAGAGCCAGATCGTGGTTGCGGTCCCGGTTGAGGATCATCGCCTTGTACTTGTGCTTGTCGAAGGTCGTGACCTCCAGAATCTGCGCGCCCTCGATCACGTGGTTGTTGGTCAGGATGTGGCCCTGCCGGTCCAGGACGAACCCCGAACCCTGGCCCTGCTGCGGCACGGCCCGGTAGAAAAAGTCATAGGCCACCTGGGTGGACGTGATGTTCACCACGCTGGGCAGAGCGCGTTTGTAGACGGCGATGTTCTGCTGCTCTTCGGCGTCAAAGGCAGGGGCCGCGCTGGCCACGGTGAGGTCGAACTTGCCCAGCGGGCCACGCACTTCCTCGGTGGCCGCGCCCTCAGGGGATGGGTGCAGCAGGTTGGCCAGTGTGCCGGAGGTCGGCAGCAGCCGCGCAGCCAAACAATAGAAGCCGAACAGGATCAGCAGAACGAAGACAACGGGGCGAAGTTTCATGGGGTTTTTTGGGCTGAAGGGAACAGCGCACCTTCCTGGAAACGTCCTTACCTGATTCTAGCCGCGCAGCCGCCGCCCTGCAGGATACGAAGGGGAGACCACGGGTGCCCGGCGTGGCCCGCGAGGTTATCTCTATTCCCAATCCTGCCCTTTCGTGCGAACCTAAGCATAGCTTCCACAGCATAGCTTTCACGTCCTTTCCTTCTTACGTAATTCCGTTGTTGAGGGCTCGCTTCTGGCTAGACTGATATCGTTTCTGCGCTATCTGAGTCTGTTCGGCGCTTTGGGCTCCTTCGCGGGTGTGGCACCCGAGTTCTCCGAAGCACAGGGCACGGATCACGCCGTGGTCACCGGCACCGTGACGGATGCTACCGGGGCGGTGATCCGGGGCGCGGCCACCCATCTCACGCTGCCGGACGGCGAGCCCGCGCCGGGGGAAGGGGAACGCGATACCGACGGATTCGGGGAATTTTCTTTCTCGGCCGGTGCCGGCGAGTACATTCTGGTGGTGGAAGCTCCTGGATTTGCGGTGTTCCGCAGCGACCTTCTCACCCTCAAACCCAATGGCCGGCTCCGTGTTCCGGTGCGCCTGACGATTGCCAGCCTTCACGAACAAGTCGATATCCAATCGGATGAGGCCAACGGCTCGAGCGACCCCAACGATCTGGCCGGCGCCGTGGTCTTCCAGGGCGAAACTCTGAATCTGCTTTCGGAGGACAACGCCACGCTGCGGCAACAGCTCAATGCGCTGGCCGGGGGCTTTGGCACCCCCAATTTCCTGATCGACGGCTTTTCCGGCGGCAAACTTCCGCCCAAGTCGTCCATTCGGTCCATTCGGATCAACAATAATTATTATTCCGCCGAGTTTGCCGACCTCGGCTACGGTCGCGTGGAGATCAGTACCAAGCCCGGGGAAGACAAACTTCATGGCTACCTTACCCTGAGCGGCACGGATCAGCCCTGGGACGCGCGTAATCCGTATACCCTTGTCCAAACGCCCTTTTACGACTTCCAGCAGGAAGGCAACCTGAACGGTCCGTTGAACCGCAAGACCTCGTTCTTTTTTGCTGAGAATACGGAGTCGCTGGACAACAGTGCTGTCGTCAATGCGGCCGATCCTCAGTCTCCCTCGGCCACCCTCTCCACGTCCGTTGCCGCTCCCCAACGGACCGAGACGTACTCGCTCCGCGCAGACCGGCAGTTCAGCCCGACGAACTTCGCGTACGTCCGTGATGAGTGGAGTCAGACACACATCGCCAACAGCGGGATCACGCCCTTAGTCCTGCCCGTGGCGGCTTTCACGCTGAACACGATGACCAACGCCTTCCAACTGGCGGACACCCAGACCCTGGGCGCGCACGCCGTCAACGAGACCCGCTTTCAGTACCTCAGGACGCGGGTGCGCCGGGATCCCAACAGCACGCTGCCTTCCATCCTGGTGCAGGGCTCCTTTCAGGACGGAGGCAATCCCCTCCAGGCCTTGCAGGACAACCAGGACGCCTATGAGGCGCAGGATCTGCTTGAGTTCGACCGGGGCCACCATTCCATTCGCACAGGCTTTCGTTTTCGCGCGCTCCGCGATGCGAACCAGTCCACCGAGGGCTTCAACGGACAGTACATCTTCCCGGACGCGGCGTCCTTTCTCGCGGGGCATCCGACCCAGTTCAGTCAGACCGTCGGACAAGCAGGGGCTGTGCTGACGACCAACGACCTCGCGGTGTACGCCGAAGATGACTGGAAGATCAGGCCCGGGCTTACCTTCAGCTACGGCTTGCGGTTTGAGAGCCAGTCCGCCATCCCCGACCACGCCGATCCGGCGCCTCGCATCGGGTTTGCCTGGGCAGTCCGGCCAGGCAAGCGCAAATCGCCCCTCGTGACTTTACGTGGAGGGTACGGCCTCTTCTACGACCGCTTCCCAGCCGCCCAGTTGCTGCAGGCCGTACGGCAGAACGGAACCCGGGAGGTCGCATACCTGGTCAAAGATCCCGCATTCAACCCCACCGGTCCGCCCCCGGGCCTGACGCTCCCTGCCTCGCAGCCAACGGTGTATCAGGTCGATCCGCACCTGAGGACGGTCTACGGGCAGGCTGGCTCCATCTCGGTGATCCGGTCCCTCGGCCGTCTTGGCTCCGTCTCCGGGAACCTGTTCTACGCCCATCAGGCCCATGGGTACCTGACGCGCAACATCAACGCGCCGCTTCCCGGCACCTTCGATCCGGACAACCCCGCCAGCGGGACGCGTCCTCTCGGAACAGCGGCCAACGTCTATCAGTTCTCCTCCGCGGCGAACGGCAACGCGGAACACTTTTTTCTGAAGTACAACCTCAGGCTGAACAAACGGCTGTTCGGGTTCGGCGTCGCCGATACCCAGAAAAACTACACGGAGTCCGATGGGATCGCGTCGTTTCCCTCGAATGGGTACAATCTGCGCCAGGATTACGGCCGGGCCGCGATCAGCCGCGCCGTCTCCTATACGGGAGGCTTCACTCTGACGCTCCCGCTTGACGTGCAACTGACGCCCTTTTTGTTGGCTCACTCGGGCGCGCCGTTTGACATCACGACGGGCTCGGACCGCAATGGGGACACGATCTACAACGATCGGCCGGGCATCGCTGCCGACCCGTCCCGGGCGTCCGTGGTGAACACCTCCCTGGGCAGCTTCGACACCGCGCCCCAGCCCGGGGAGACGCTGATCCCGCGCAACTTCGGCACATCGCCCGCCTACGTGTGGCTGCAGCTGCGCGCGACCAAAGACCTCCGCGTGGGACCGCGCCCGGCGATGCCCGCCACAGGGCCGGATGGCAAGCCCGCGCCCCGACCGGATCGCCCCTGGGACCTCAACTTCGGCGTTGAGGTACACAACCTGACCAATCACAACAACCCTGGCTTGCCAGTCGGCGTCCTCTCAGCACAACCGTGCGGTACGGCCAGCGCGGTCCCGTGTAACTGCGGGGTGGGCACGGGGCAGTGTGCCCTTGCACCCTCCCAGTTCTTTGGGCATTCGCTCTCCCTTGCCAGCGATTTCAGCCCCATCACCGCCTCGAATAGAACGATCCTGCTACAGACGACGTTCACCTTCTAGGGCTGTTGCTGCGGAGCGGTTTCGCCCTGCGCCGGTGACGCCGCCGGGGGCAATGGAACCGGCCTGCCCTCGGCATCCACCTCCTTCGAGTCCACGTGGAAGTGGGTCAGGTTGGCCACGCCGAAGCTGGTGGTGATTGCGACATCGGCCGCATCGCGGCCGGACGCCATCAGGAGCCGGCCGAAACGGGGCGTGTTGTGACGGGCGTCCATGTCCCACCACCGGCCATCCAGCCACACCTGATACCACGCCGAAAAGTCGCCGGGACCGCCAAACGGCAGCCGAATGTCCCCCAGGTAGCCCGTCACGTAGCGGGCCGGAAGATTCAGGCAGCGGGAAAGCGTGACAGCAAGGTGCTGGAAGTCGCGGCAAACCCCGATGCGTTCGGTAAACACGTCCATCGCCGTTTTGGTGGAGCGCGCCGCTGTGTAGTTGAAGGTGACTTTGCTGTGCACCCAGTCGCGAATCGCCGCCGCACGCTCCCAGCCGGGAGCGATGTGGCCGAAAAGATCGTGGGCGATGCCGGCAAACTGGTCTACCTGGCAGTAGCGGCTGGCGAGCAGGAACTGCAGCGTGTCCGCAGGGAGATCTTCGACTGGAGTTTGGAGCAGCCCGTATCCCTGGACGTCCGGCTCCTCGGGTGCGTCTACAACGCTCGTCCCATACAGCCGGATGGCCCCTGCCGGCGCCACAAAGCGAGAGCAGCGGTTGCCGAAGCCGTCAACGTACTCCGCTACCGGCAATTGCACGGAGCGCTGCGCCTCGGGCAGAGGCGGAGTGTGCTCCACCGTCAGAGGGTCCGGGGCAACCAGCCGCGGCTGGAACGAGGGATGCAGGTTTAGCAGCGCAATCATGGGCGTGCGGAAGGGAAGCTGAAACCGAATGTCGTACTCAGATCTGATCAACATAGGCGAACGTGGTGAACGACGAAGTTCCGCTTTGGATGGGGCGCCTCAACGAAGGGTTGCGTCGTTGTAGGACGCAAAAGCTTGCCTATCACCCGAACATCCCGTCCAAACGTTACCGATGGGGCTTCCCAGTCCACGAAAATGCAACCTCCGTGCTCTATCGCTTTCCCGTGGATGCGCCGATAACAGATACGAGAGAAAGAACGGGCAGGCTGCGGGAAGGAGGCCGCGGAACATACATGGACGCACAAACCATTTTGATGATGGGCACCATGATCCTTGCAGGGGGAAGTTTGTCGCTGCTGATCCTCCGCACCTTCAGTCCCGGGTTGCAAGGCGTGGGCTGGCTAAGTGTATCGTTCGCCTCCGGAACCTTGGGGGCGGCCCTGCTCCTGGCCGGACACGCGCCTGTGCTTTCGGTGTTCGTAGCGGACGCTGCACTCCTGTTTTCGTTTCTGTTGCTGCATGCCGCTGTACTCCAACTCGCACACCGGAAGAGAGTTCACTACTGGCACGGAGCTCTGGTTCTCGGTGTGCAACTCGCAGTGGACTCGGCCCGGCTTGCCGGGTATCCGAGCGCACGCCCGAGAATCGTCAGCATTGGACTACTCGTGGCGCTCCAGTCGTTGGTGACCGCCCAGGTTTTATGGCGCCTGGCCCACGCACGCCTGCGCGCGCCGGCCCTGTACAGTGCCGTACTTCTACTTGGATTCGCCGCGTTGAATCTGTTTCGAAGCTTTGTGCTGTTCACCGGTCTGGGCAGCCGGCTCTTCCACCAGAGGCTCGGATTCCTTACGTTTGCACTCTTTATCGGAGTCGCCCTCGGCCTGGCCTTCGGATTTTTTTGGATGACCACGGCCTCCCTGACCGCCGAGGTGGAGTACATCGCCAGTACCGACCCCCTCACCAGGCTGTACAACCGCCGCATCTTTCTGAAGTGGTGCGAAAAAGAACTGCTGCGCACCCAGCGCACGGGCGTTCCTTTTTCGCTGCTGATGGTGGATCTGGACCACTTCAAACAGATCAATGACAACTTCGGCCATCAGCGCGGGGATGACGTCCTTTGCGCGGCTGTCGAGCGGATGCAGGACTCCGTCCGCGGCATCGATGTCCTCTGCCGCTGGGGTGGCGAGGAGTTTGCCGTGCTTCTGCCCAATGCATCGGAGGAAGCCACCCAAATCGTCGCCGAGCGCATTCGCGAAAACGTGCAAAAGATGAAAATCTTCCTGGGGCACGCCGAGAGCGACCATGGGCCGTCCCGGTATTTGACCGTCAGCATCGGAGCGGCCACCTACCGGGACATCGAGGACGATATTGCGGCCATGCTGCTGCGCGCGGACCGGGCCCTCTACCGCGCCAAAGGAGCCGGTCGCAACCAGGTGCTGGTGGGTGGGTGAAAGTGCGAAGAGGCGAGCCTGAGCTCGCCTCTCCGTGGTCGCGATGGTGAAGCGGCAACAGCTACCGGGTGGCCATCTCTGCCTGGGCGCCCGCCTTGAGAGCCTCCGCCTTGTCCGTCGCTTCCCAGGTAAACGCGTCCCCGGTCCGGCCGAAGTGACCGTAAGCGGAGGTGGCTTTGAAGATGGGACGGCGAAGATTCAGGCTCTCAATAATCCCCTTCGGCGTCAGCTTGAAGTTCTCGCGGACGAGTTCAATCAGGCGCGCTTCCGAGACCTTGCCTGTGCCAAAAGTGTCGATGCGAACCGACACCGGCTCGGGGACGCCGATGGCGTAGGCCAGCTGAACTTCAGCCTTATCCGCAAGCCCGGAAGCAACGATGTTTTTGGCGATGTAGCGGGCCATATACGCTGCCGAGCGGTCGACCTTGGTGGAGTCCTTGCCGGAGAAGGCGCCGCCGCCATGCCGGCCCATGCCGCCATAGGTGTCGACGATGATCTTGCGCCCAGTAAGGCCGGAGTCCCCCATCGGTCCGCCGATAACAAAGCGGCCCGTAGGATTGATGTGATACTTCGTGTTTTCGTCGAGAAGTTCCGCCGGAATGACCGTCTCGATGACGTGTTCCTGGATATCGGCATGCAACTGCTCATTGGTGAGCGTGCTCTTCGCGTCGCGGTCCGAAAACTCGGCGTGCTGGGTGGAGATCACGACCGCATCCACGCGAACCGGCTTGCCTTCGGCGTTGTACTCGACCGTGACCTGGCTCTTGCCGTCCGGACGAAGGTAGGGCATCTTGCCGTTCTTGCGCACCGCGGAAAGCTTTTCGGCGAGCCGATGGGCCAGGCTGATGGGGGTTGGCATGAGCTCCGGCGTCTCATTCGTCGCGAAGCCGAACATCATGCCCTGGTCGCCGGCCCCGCCCGTGTCGACACCCTGCGCGATGTCGGGAGACTGTTTGTTGATGGCGGAGATCACGGAGCAGGTGTTGCAGTCGAAACCCTTCAAGGCGTCGTCGTAGCCGATCTGGCGGACCGTTTCGCGCACCAGCGATTGCACGTCCAGGTGAGCTTTGCTCGTGATCTCACCGGCAACCA
The DNA here is from genome assembly GCA_964252405.1 of uncultured Acidobacteriaceae bacterium. Classification (GTDB taxonomy): domain Bacteria; phylum Acidobacteriota; class Terriglobia; order Terriglobales; family Acidobacteriaceae; genus Granulicella. The sequence goes on from CAXUNH010000005.1 coordinate 35,954, forward strand.
CGACCAGGCCAGTGCAGGTAAGCGTCTCGCATGCGACACGGCTGGTGGGGTCTTCGGCGAGACAGGCGTCAAGGATGGCGTCGGAGATCTGGTCGGCGATTTTGTCGGGGTGGCCTTCGGTGACGCTTTCGCTGGTAAAAAGATAACGGTCGGTGGTGGACAAAGATGGTGCTCCTCGCATGAGATAGCCGGACCCGCCCGCACAGGGAAACCCGCCCCCCGCCCGCAGTGCGGCCCCCCGACGCCCCAATCCGCCGGACTGAGCGGCATCAGGGCGTCCTGTGCTGCAGCGAGCGGCACAGAACACGTTTATTCTACCCGGTTTGCCCGCCCACGCCCGGGAAGGTGCGGTTCGGCTCCCGGTTCTGGCGTTCCGCCGCGGAAGGTCTCAGCTGCGATCCGGAACAGGGACCGGGAGCCGGGCGGAGGCGGGCATCGTATTGCGGTGCGACCGGATCCCCATACGGGGCTGGACGATGTAGTGCCAGGCAGCGATGGCCAGAACGAGCAGGCCAAGCACCATGACCACCACGCCCCACCAGCGCCGCCGGATAGGCGGCATCCCTTCCATGCGTGCGCGGTGTACGTTTTCGGCAAACTGCGCGAGATCGGGCTCGCTCTCCTCAAACGCGCCGGAAGCGGCAAAGCGCTCTATCCAGACCTCGTCGTCCAGCTCGAGATGCCGGCAGTAGCTGCGGATCAGGCCCTTGCGCAGAACGCCTCCGGGCAGTTCGTCGAAAAGATCCGCCTCCAGCGACTGGAGGTGGCGCACGGAAAAGCGCGTTGCCTTGGCGACCTGTTCCACCGTCATGCCGCGACGCTCGCGCTCCTGGCGCAGGTCACGACCGACACGTAAGCCTGAATCTGCTCCGATTTCCACCACGGGAGCTCCTTTCCCGTTTCTACATGAGCAGCGCCGGCGGCGCTACGGGCTAGTGGCCGAAGGCGGCAGTTCCAGAATCAAACTGTGCTCCCGTGGCAGGGTCACGGAGCGCACCGGCTGAAGCTGCCGATCGAGTTCAACGGATGGGGCTGGCAGGTTTTCGCTGTCCAGAATGACATGAGTCGCGTGAAAGTCATGCGCGGCCTCGGCGATGGCATCCAGGCCGTTACTGGGCAGCGCGACCGTGGCGTAGCCGGTGGTCACGGAGAACTGGACCGGATCGCCGGTCAAAACCACCGCTTGCGCCGGCTTCGCGCCCAGGGCAGCGAGCTGCGCAGCCTCGGCGCGGTCTGCGCTGCCAATCATGTTCGCCCCCGGCAGGTCGCGGCGCGCTTCCATCACGCCCGCCACTGCATTGGCAGCCACCACGCCGCCAGTTAGCCAGACCGCCAGCCGCGCTGTGCGCGCCACGCGAACGATGGCAACCACCACCAGAACCGACGCCAGCGGCATCAGGCCTACCGCGGTTCGCAGCGCGGAAAAGGCCCCGATGGCCGGCAGGACCAGGGTGTAGGCGAGCAGCGCGACCGCCCCGAAAGCGGCAGCTCCCAGCAACTCGGGTGTCTGTTGCCAGCCTGAAGCTTTGCTCCCGGGCGCCTCTGTGTTGGCGCCTCCCACAAAGAGACCCGGGAGGAAGACCAGGGCAGGGTAGCCGATCAGGATGGCAACGACCCGGTAGATCACCGTGACAAAGGTCGAGAGCCGGAAGAAAAGCAGGTGCTTGACCCCGTGCCCCAGCAAGCTGTGCAGACTCACAGGATCGTGGTACCGCCCAAAGTCGCCGAGGTCATTGAGGAAGAGCGCCTGGGCGGTGCCCGATGGGAACGCTGTCCCCAGCACGGCCCGGTAGAGCAGATGCATGGGGGCGAGGGCCGCAGCGAAGCCCACAAGCATCCATGCCGCATAGACGGCGGAGCTGCCCGCGGCCCCGGCGTTCCCGGAGGCGAGGGAAGACGCCCGGCGCCGGGCCCAGAGCACAGCCAGCAGGGGAACGGCCAGGATGGCCGCATCGTTCCGGATCAGGTAGGCCAGGCAAACGCAGACCAGCGCCAGCAGATCCTGGATCCATCCCTGGCGATGCACGGTACACAGCGCCAGAAACCAGGCCACCGCCGCGCCATAGTACAGACTGGAGTCCGGCGTCGCCGAACCCACCCACGCGGAGTACGACAGCAGACACAGGGCAAAGCCGCCCAGGGCCACCCGGCGGTCCTCATACGTTTGCGAGGCAATGTGCCACGCCGCCGCCGCGAAGAGAACGCCGACCAGCGTCGTGAGCACGATGCTGGCGTGCAGTGTCACCCCGCCGAAGGGCTTCAGCAGCAGCAGCAGCAGGCTTACGCCCGGTCGCCAGTATTCCAGGCCCGTGTTGGGCAGCGTAGGGTGCGCCTGCTGAAAATCGTAGAGAAAGCGTGCGTGAAAGCCCTGCCCCGAGGAAAGACTCTGGGCCATGCCCAGGTAGAAACATGCATCCGGCGTGCCACAAAACGACAAGCTGCGGGCCAGGAGCAGACGAAGGCCCGTGACACACACGGACAGGATCACCGCAGCCCAAACCAGGGACCGCCCCTGCCGCATGTGGGAGTGCGAGGCTGTCTGCGATGGGACGGGCGTGTCGTTCATGAGGGCGGAAGCGGTGATTTCACTCTAACAGCGCGCATCCTGCCCTCCGCGGTGGCGGAGGTTGGCCTGCCCTGTCCCGGCCGCCCCGGACCGATACAATGGCTGGAGAACATGCGCATCACGCTCCCCCAAAGGATCCCAGTCAGCAAGGCCTTTCTGTGTACAAGCCTGCTCGTGCTTGCGGAGCTTCTGGAAGGCACCGACCCACTGTACGCCGTGATGGTCTTTTGCTACTTCATGCTGAGCGTCTTCGCCTTCAACATGGCCGGAGGATTTACCCGTCCCTCCGGAGCCTATGTGTTCTACTACTCCACCCTGGCCGGCGGTGTGGGGACGGTGTACAAGGCAGTGCTGGGTCAGCCCGCCAACACCCATCTGCAGGCCCCTTTGCTGGTCATCAGCGTCTACACGGCCACGGTGTTTGCCCTGTTGTGCGCGGTCTTCCTTACGCGCCGCATTGTGAACACAACCGACGGTATCGCCGATCTCATGCATGTGCCCAAGCTGGACTTTGCCACCTCCGCGCTGGGCTGCGTCGTCATGGTCTTCCTGCTTGATTTTGTCGCGGGATTTCTCGGTGCCGGCTTTACCGGTGCGATTCTCCATGGCCTCGCGATCGTGAACTACTTTCTGCCGCTGAGCATTCTGCTGGGGACGATCGCGGCGGTGCGGAACAGCCATGGCCAACGGAGCACGAGCCCGCTTACGCTGGCGGTGTTGGCGTATGCCACCTACGGCGGCGTCTTGAGTTTCAGCAAACAGGGCATGTTTTCGCCCTTCGTTTGTTGGGTACTAGGTCTAGCCTGGTCCCGGTTCCAGTTGCGCGTGCGGCACCTTGCCACCATTGCGGTGTTCGCCGTCATTGCGCAGGGCTGGATGGTTCCGCTGGCAAATGTGGGCCGCGTCGACGAAGTCAACGAAGACCGTGTCGCCGTTGTGGAGCATTACATCCAGCATCCCCTTCTGCTCCGCGAAACAAACCGCGAACGGCAGAGCGCATATGCCGGTATGGACGTCTGGTACTACGGCACCCCGCAGGGCATCTTCGACCGGTTGAGCATGCTGCCGAACGACTCGCAGTTGATCGCCTACACGGCCCAGGGCAACTACTTTGGATATCTGCCAATCATCGCGTACTACGAGAACTGGGTGCCCCACATCATCGCGCCGCACAAACTGGAGGGCGTCTGGATCGGCGGAAACCGCTACGCGCACGAACTCGGGCAGTTGGCCGATCAGGACGTGACGACCGGCATCTCTTTCAGCCCGTCGGGTGAGGCGTTTCACATCGACGGCTGGCGCTGCGTTCTGCTCGCGCAGCCCATTATCTTTCTCATCCTGTTCGTAACCACCGACTTCGTGTGCGGAGACCTGCGAGCACAGCCGTGGGGGTTGCTCCCTCTGCTCCTCTTTGCACATATCGCGCCGGAACAGTTGCTGGGCGGCACAATTACCTATACCTGGCAGGGCAATCTGGGCACCACGTTCGCCATCTTTATCTGCGGCTATGTGGCGCCTGTCTTCGGCCGCTTGCTCAAAGGGCGTGAGCGCACCATCGTGTGGCGAAACGATATCGGTCTCGCCCCGCCGGGAGCCGCTCCCTTGGCTGAGCAGGTCTGATGCCGTGCCACGGTACCCTGATGCGGGCGCAACGAAACGCACCCTGAAAGTGAATGCATGAACAAGTTGGTCTTTGGGAATCTGATTCACCGGCCGCTACGCTCCGTCATCAGCGCACTTGCGGTCGCCATCGAGGTCATCATGATCCTTTCCATCGTGGGGATCATGTACGGCATCCTGAACGGCAGCCGCGACCAGCAGTCCGGCACCGGCTTCGACATGATTGCGCGGTCCGCGCAGGGCAGCGCGATCCTGGCCACCAGCAGCGCCTCCGCCAGTGTCAAAGTTGCGGACGTCCTGCGTGGCCTGCCCCACGTCGAGGTCGTTGCGCCTGTGGCCATCAAGATCACCATAGGATCTTCGGTGCAGAACGTCTACGGGGTCGACTACGCCAGCTACAACGCGCTGCGTCCCTTCGTGTACCTCGCCGGGGGCCCCTTCCAAGCGCCCTACGACATGCTGGTGGATGACATCGAAGCAGCCAATAACAAGCTTCGTGTCGGACAGCAGATCACGCAGTTCGGCCACAGTTTCCGCATCAGCGGCATCGTCGAGCATGGCAAAGGGGCTCGCCGCTACATTCAGCTCGACACGCTGGATGAACTCGACGGCAGCCCGGGCAAAGCTTCGTCGTTTCTGATCCGTACGGAAGCCGCACCGCACTTCCAGGAGGATGTACGCAAGGAAATCCATGCCACCGAAGGGCTGAACGACTGGAGCGTGCAGACCTTGCAGGAACTGCTCTCACAACTCACGCCGGAGCACATTCCAGCCTTCAACATCGGGTTGCGTGTCGTCATCGGCATCGCGGCCGTCATTGGCTTCCTGGTCATCTTTCAATCCATGTACACCGCCGTCATGGAGCGCACCCGGGAGATCGGCATCCTCAAAAGCATGGGCGCGGGCAAGGGCACGATCGTCTCCGTGGTGCTGCGCGAAACCGGTCTGCTGGCCGTCTGCGGCGTGATCATCGGCATTGGCGCGACCATCCTGCTGAAGGCCGTTCTCCATGTCCGCTTTCCATCGCTCGCCTTTCAACTCACAGGCGAGTGGATCGTCATCGCGACATTGATCACTCTGCTGGGTGCGCTCTTCGGGGCAACCTACCCTGCGCTCAAGGCTGCACGGAAGGATCCCATCGACGCGCTGGCGTATGAGTAGACCGGACCCTGCCTCGGCGAGCGCAACGGAGGTCCCGTCGCCGGCGTTGCGGGCGTTTCCGGTGGTCGCCGGGTGCCTGTTTGCCTGGCTGTGCCTCTGGATCTGGCTCTCGTGGCCCTACTCCCTGGACGATGCGCTGATCCATCTTCGCTACGCCGATCATCTGCTCCACCAGCACCGCATCACCTACGATGGTGTCCATGAGTCCTTCGGCACGTCAAGCCTGCTATATGTCTCTCTCCTTGCGGCTCTGCGCCTTCTGTGGACGTCGCCTCTGCTGCCCCGGGTGGTCTCCTCCCTCGCCTACGCCCTGCTCTTTTCAGCGCTGGCGACCACCCTGTACCGAAGTCTCAGCCGAGCGGGGAAGCCGCCTCAGGTTTTGTGGCTCATCGGGATAGCGCTGCTCGCCGTGATGGTGCAGCCTTCCGCGGCGCGCTGGTTGAACGACGGCATGGAAACCGGCCTGGTCTTTCTGGATGCACTAGGAGCCGTGTTCTTGCTGCGGCAGATGCTTCGGCGGGAACACCCGACACCCCCCTTCCTTGCCGCCGCGTTCCTGTACGGGCTGCTGACTGTCCTGCTGCGCATTGAGTTGCTGCTGCTGGTTGGCTGCGTGTCCCTTATGGCTGCATTGGAGACCGCGCTCTCCCCCCCTTCACCGGAACGTCTTGCGCCGCGTGCCGGCAACGGTCTGCTTGTGGCTGTTCTGCCACTCACAGGCGGTCTGACCGCTGTGTGCCTCGTGTTCCTCACCCTGCACGCGCTGTTGCCGGACACCGCCCTTGCCAAAGCGTTCGGCTCGTCGGCCTGGGACCAGACCTTCCGCATGACGGCCGTGACCGTGGCCAGCAGCTTCTCGTTCGGTGCCGGGCTCCTGTTGCTCTGGGTGGGCAGTTTCGTTGCGCTCCTCGTGTTCGATCGCGTGCGGGCTGCCGACCTGTGCGCCAACGCGCTCTTTCCCGCCGTGCTTCTGCTCTCCGCGAGCCGCGGGCAGCAGATCCAGGGCATCCGCTACTTCGGCTGGACGCTGTTCTTCCCGCTGCTGTGGAATCTGCTGCGAACGGCGGAGTCTCCACGGCGGGGGAGCCGCTCGGCGGATCTGGCTCTGAGCCTCCTGGCGGCGCTTGTGCTTGCGGCGCTGATCCCCGCCGCCGTTTGGGAGAGCCGAACCTTTTACAGGCTGTTTCAGGGCCGCGGCTCGGCCTTGAATGCCTTTCGCGCGGAGTCGCTGCACGGCCTGGAAGGGAAGCTGGGCATTGCGGAAGACGTCGGATTCATCGGCTACTTCACCCAGGGAAACATCTGCGATCCCTATGGCCTGGTGAACGGCCGCGCCGCCGCCCGGCTCAAGTATCAGCAGCGCTTTGACCACTGCATGGCCATGCATCCGGTCTTCGCCTTTGGCAGCCAGGAGTTCCTGCACCGGGTGCAAGGCGAGCAGAGCCTGGCCGGCTGGTCCGTTTGCGGCACCTATCGCTTCGATAACGTGCGTACCCGGGATGTGCACTTTCTGGCGGTCGCCCCCGGGGAAGCCGCGCAGGCGTGCCCTGGCCGCGCTCAACCTTTGGCGGCGGTCCTGCCCCATCTTTAGCTCCGGCCCCGCCGTGCCCGATCCCGCAGACTTTGGCTACGATGGACCCGTGTTGTCGTCTTCATCGCCGGCGAGCTCCCAGGTCAACGAGGCCGCTGCTGCTACGGCACCAGCGCGCCTTCGCTCTCCCGCGGCCTGGCTCCGCCTGATCCTGCTCGCGGCTGCGGCGCTCTTCTTTGGGTTGCACTTTCTCCATCTCCGCGCGGACTTCCCCAACAACTCGCCGTGGATGGACTGGGCCAAATACACTGACGAAGGATGGTACGGCGACGCGGCCATTCGCCACTTCCTCTTCGGTCACTGGTACCTGCCGGGAGACTTCAATCCGGCGGTCGCGCTCCCGGTCTGGCCGTTCATCCTTGCCGGCGTGTTTCATTTCACCGGGGTGAGCCTCGCAGCCGCGCGTGCGGCGACGGTCTGCATCTTCGGCCTCATGGCATGCGGTGTGTATGCACTGCTGCAGCGCTCTCCCCCGCAGGGCAATCGTCGCGGAGAGGTCTCCCTTGCCGGTCCGATCGCGATGTTTCTGCTGGCCACCAGCCCCTTCTTTTACGCCTTCGATCGCCTGGCCATCCTGGAGCCTCTGCTCGCCGCACTGACGGTTGCCGCCTTGCTCACGGCCTCCTGCATCCGTCCGCCGGGCCCGCGCCCGCGCTCGGCTTCGGCGCTCGCTCGCAGTCTGTGGCCCGGGGTGCTGCTCGGTCTGCTGCTGCCGGCCATGGTGCTGACCAAAACAACGGCCGTGTCCCTGATGCCGGCGATCTTTCCCATGCTCTGGTACCGCGCTGGGTACAGACTGGGCCCGGCGTTGAGGCTCGCAGCACTGCCGCTGGCCTTCGGCGCGGCACTCTGGTCGGCGTACCTGCTGCTCGCGGTGCGTCCGCACTACCTGGAGGATTATCAGTACCTGTTCTCCGCCAACGGGTACACGGGGTTCCAACTGCAGCCGCTGTCTACCGTGCTGTTCAATACTTTCGCCGATGGCTACTGGATCGGAGCGGTGCTGTACCCCACATTCTTTCTCGGGCTCGTGCTGCTCTTGTTCGTGCGGCCCGCGTTTTTTACCAACCCGACGGTCTCGTCCTTGCTGCTTTGGCTCGCGGGCTACTACGCGTTCCTTGCGTATCACAATAATCTGCAGCCGCGGTATTACCTCGTGCCCGCCGTGCCGGTCACAGCCCTCGTTGCGTTGATGCTCGAAGAGCTGCGCTACCTTCCCGGCCTCGGCGGAAAGCGCATGGGGCCGGTCGTGCGAACGCTGGTGCCCGCTGCACTGCTAGCCGCCATCGCGGTCCCCGACGCCCGGCAGCAGCTTCGCTTCGTGCGACACCCCGAGTACACCTTCCAAACGGCCGCAAACGCCATCGCAGCGACGGTTCGCGCAGATCCGCGTCAATCGCAACGGATCCTGTCTATCTCCGGCTCCGACATTACGCTCATGACCGGTCTGCCCTCCATCGATGACGACTTCGGTACGCTGGACCTCGACGAGCGCGTGCGGCAGTACAAGCCCGGATGGTACGTCGCCTGGAACCAGCTTGAGGACGACAAGATGGATGCCCTTACGCCGCTGTACCATCCCGTGCGCGTCGCCACCTTCCCTGCGATGGATGACCCGGATCGCAACCAACTGATCCTGTACCGGCTTGATCCGGCGAAGGCTCCAGGACAAAGGCGCCGCCGCCGGCTGCGCACACCGAGGCCGTTGCAAACCAGGCTCGGCCAGCAGCCAACCACGACGCAACTTCAGCACTGATGCCACACAGCCGCATTTGGCAACACCCCGCGAGCAGGGCATCATGACAGAGAGCACCTTCAACGCGCATCCCGCGCTCATCTTTGTGGCCAGGAGCCCCATGCAAGCCGCCGCAGTTCACGCCGCAGACGAGCGCCGTTTCCCGCCTCTTGCGCTCATTCTGCTGGCTCTCGCGGCAGCCTGGGCTACGCTGTGGTTTGTCCATGGTCTGCACTACTGGGAGGACGACGCCTACATTCACCTGGAGTTCGCCCGGTCCCTGTCGCGCGGACAAGGCTTCGCCTTTAACGGCCACGTCGTCTACGGAGACACTTCGCCGCTGTGGGTTTGGCTGCTGGCCGCGATGCACGCGGTCATCCCGGACTGGCTCGCGGCGGGTAAGGCCCTCACCGCGATTGCTGCCTCTTTTGCGCTCTCGGGCGCGTTCGCCTTTGCCCGGGGACTGGTGGCCGGCCTCGGCCCTGCGAACAGCCGTATCTTCGCCGCGGCCATGGTACTGGTGCTCGTCGTCAACCCTTACTTCGCGTACTGGGCCTTCTCCGGCATGGAAGCACTAGCCGCCGCGGGCCTGGTCTGCTGGGGGCTGGTCGCCCTCTCGGGAATCCCGCCGCACCGCGCCGTTGCACCCCATCGTTTTCTGCTCGCCTGCCTGTGTGCCGGGATTGCACCGCTACTGCGGCCCGAGATGAGCTTCTTCACGATCCTGCTCGGCGTGCTCCTCTTCTTCCGCTGGGTCAACATGCCGGTGAGAACGAAGGTGAAGCTCGCGCTGTTCTTTGCCGCGTTGTTTCTGGTCATGGCGCCCGGTGTGGGATGGGCCGCGTACGCCGCCCACACCTTCGGCAGCATCTTGCCGAACACCAATGCGGCCAAACGTGCGGGCCCGAACGACTCCGTGCTGCGCCACATGGTCCAGATCTATGCCTTTGGTTTCCCTCTGGTGGTCCTGGGCCTTGGCGGACTCGCCGCGTGGCTCGCCTTCGGCCGCAAGCGCCCCAATGCTGTGCCCGCTAGCGCCGTCAGAGGCGCTCTGGACGCCGGTGGCTGGCTGCTCTTTTGGTGGACCGCGCTCAATGGCGTGTTCTACGTCACGGACCACACCTACGTGCAGACGCGCTACATCTTCGTCACCGCCCCGGTGCTCACCATCGCGCTGCTGGCCATCGCACGCCAGCTCTGGCCGCGCGTGTACACGGCAGGCCTCGCCTTCGGACTGCTCTTCGGCGTCGGCATCAGCCTGCTCGCGACATGGCCGCTGATCGACAACAAGGTGCAAGTCGACCGCGACTACGCAGACCTCGCCGCCTTCTTCCGCACGCTGCCGCCGCACGATCCGGTCGCGCACTACTCCATCGGGGAAGCAGCCTTTCTCTCCGAACATCCGTTGGTTGACCTCGGCGGCATCACCCGGCCCGGGATCATCCCCTTTTTGGCGGACCCCACGGACAACCGCCGCGTCTGGTGGGTGCATGAACAGGGCGCCCGCTACGCTGTGCTCGACCACGCGCCCGAACCCGGCAGCACGCTTGTCTGGAG